>PMJE01000009.1 GCA_003157315.1 Myxococcales bacterium
CGGGCCATTGGCCACTTCGATCGGCCGCGCCATCACGTAGCGCATGTCCGGCACCGCGTTGCCAGCCGGCTCTTCGCGCGCGCCCACGAAGACTTTCACATCGGTCCTGCCCACCGCCACGTTGTCGACCTCGATGAACGCTGGCACCTTGGTCTGAATCATCAGGCGTCCGATGCGCGCGCGCTGCTCGTCACGCAGCCGGCGTGCCTCTTCCAGTCTCTCCGCCGGGGTGCGGCCCGGCGCAGCCAGCAGCTTGTCGAACTCAGCGACCGCCTCGACCGGCCGATTGAGGCGGGCGCAGATCCTGCCGACGTTGAACAACCCGGGCGCCTTGCCCGATTCCACCTGGACCCGCCGGTACTCGACCAGCGCAGCGGCAAGGTTGTCTTGATCGTANNATGGCACAGTCGCGAGGAGCCAACCGCAGGTCAGGGCAACAAGTGTGGTGCGCATGGGTTTCTACCTAAACAGAATGTCCTTGTCAGTGATGAGATCCCGTTCGGATGGAGTGAGAGGGCGTGACGGTTTGGGCGATTCGGTTTCTGGGAACACGGCCCGCAGCGGTGTGGGCGGCAAGACCGTCGCGCTGGACGGCGCGGGAAGGCCCCGGTTTGCTGGGGGCGAAGCTGCGACGGCTGCGGGCGGCGACGCCGGGCCGGGCTGGAAAGCCATTGCCTCTGGCTGAAGCGGCGACGCAGAACGCGCAGCGGGCGAGGGCAGCGCAGGGCTGGCCGACCGCGAATTTCTTCGTGCAACCCGCGTTCCGGGATCGCCGGGTCTGCGGCCGAGCCCGGGACCAGCCGGCGCGGCGGCAGATGGCACAACAGCCGGAAGCGGGCTGGGCGGCGCCTGTAACGCAGCCGGCACCGCGGGCGGCACGGGCGGCGCCACGGCGCCCTTCGCATCACTGCCAGAACGCCCCCAGAAAGCGAAGATGCCCGCGGCCAGCACAAGCACGAGCGAACCGGCCAGGGCCAGATACACCCGGCGGCGGGGCGCTGTGACGACCGCGAGAACGATCGCGGTTCCCGGGATAGCGGGCTCATTAAGCGCGGCCATAAGGCGGTCTTTGAGATCGCGCGCGGTCTGTGGTCGGGCGTCAGGTTCCTTGGCCAGACAGTCGAGAATCAGGCGTTCCAGTTTTCGCGAGATGGTGTAGCCCTTGCGCGGAACCAGCGGCGGCGGCGGGTCGAGGACAACCTGCTTCATCAACGCCCGCAGATCGCTCGCGCAGAAGGGAACTCGTCCCGCAAACACCTCGTAGAGGATCACCCCGAATGCGTAGATATCGCTACGAGCATCCGCCTCCCGCTGACACAGTTGCTCGGGAGAGATGTAAAACGGCGTCCCGATGGCAACCCCCACCTCGGTCAGCTTCTTCCCGCCGGCCATCTTGGATATGCCGAAATCGAGGAGCTTGGTGGAAGGCTCGCCGTCCTCGGTTTTCACCACCCACATGTTGTCTGGCTTCAGGTCACGATGGACAATTCCCGCGTTGTGGATCGCTGCCAAACCATCGCATGCTTCCGACAGCAGGCGGCGCAGTTCCTGGCCCGCCGGTGGGTCCAGGCGAAGCCGGTCATCGAGCGAGGATCCCTCCAGGAACTCCATCACCAAGTAGGGGCGATTGTCCGGCGCCGGCAGGGTTCCGTACGCAATGATCTGGATGACGTTCTTGTGCTTGTGAAGTTTGTAGGTGGCTTCAGCCTCGACACGAAAACGTTCGCTGGCTGGATCGGCCTTGGCGCCTGCCTCGGTTCCGCCGTGCACTCGGCCGCGCAGGACCTTGACCGCAACGCGGGTTCCCGTCTGAGGCATGGCTTCGTACACCGCACCCATGGCTCCCGCGCCCAGAAATCGGGTGATGGTCCAGGGACCGATCACAGTTCCGATGGCGAGCGTGTTCTCACCGTCGCGCACCGGCGGAACCTCCGTGACCAGCGCGCCGCTCACCGGCGTGCGTGGCCTGGCCGGCGCAGCCTGACAGGCCTCGCCAGTGGGATGTTCGCGGCTACAGCGCGGGCACACGCTCACGTCAGCTCGTGCTCCGCTTGAAGTTCACCAATGCGCCTAGTTTCGGTCAATGCCAAGCCTCATCCCAAGTCGCCGCGCAGTTTACTCCAAGTCGTCCGGGCTGGGTGATCGCGGTGGGGGCGCCAAAATTGCCGGGATAGCCGCAGGAAGTCGTAGCCGTGTCGCGATGGGCGCGCGCGGTGAGCGCGGGGGTGGGCGGGGCCGCGCTGTCGGTCAGCTCGCCAAGGGGTGGCCGACGCTGATCACCCCGGCCACGGCCACGACCTCCTGCGGCTATCGTGGGATCAGGGCTAGGCGCTGCTGCCCGCGGCGCTCTTCTGATAGATGAGTAGCGGCTGCTCGCCCTTCTGAATCGTCTCCTCGCTGATCACGACCTCGCGCACGGCGGGCGCCGCCGAGGGCACCTCGAACATCACCTCCAGCATCGCCTGCTCGAGAATCGCACGCAGCCCGCGCGCCCCGGACTTGTGCTTCTGCGCCTCTTGCGCAATGGCCGACAGCGATCCCTTGGTGAAACGCAGCTTGACGTTGTCCATCTCGAACAACTTCTGGTACTGCTTGGTCAGCGCGTTCTTGGGCTTGGTCAGGATGTCGATCAGTGTCTGCTCGTCGAGCTCGTGCAAAGGCGCGACCACCGGCATGCGGCCCACGAACTCGGGAATCATGCCGTACTTGAGCAGGTCCTCGGGCTGCACCTCGCGCAAAAGCTCCCACACCCGGCGCTCTTTCTTCGACTGGATCTTGGCGCCGAAGCCGATCTGCTTCTGCCCGATGCGCTGCTCGATGATGTCTTCCAACCCGACGAACGCGCCGCCGCAGATGAACAAGATGTGCGTGGTGTCGACCTGCAAGAATTCCTGCTGCGGGTGTTTGCGACCGCCCTTGGGCGGCACGTTGCAGACC
>PMJE01000043.1 GCA_003157315.1 Myxococcales bacterium
GCTGCGGTGCCAGGCGTCTGGCCCGTCTGGGGTGTTCTCGCCGCTGTCTGGATCGCCATTGGCTGGTTCCCTCAGTAGTTAGTTCGATCAGAACGGTGCTTTTGTCACGCTGTCCAGGATCTTGGGTACGAACTCCTGTCTCAGCTCGTGCCAATCATAGTTTATGCCCGACTTCTGCAGTACGTAAAAAGCCTCCGGCTTCTGGATCTTGCCCTCAATGACGATCTCGCCCTGAATCTTGTAGACCTTCCTGCCGCCTGCCCCCCGTTCGACCTTGACGTTCGCTGCTTCGCCACTTTCCGCCGGTTGCGCAGCATCCGTCTTGGCGCGCGCGCTCTTGGCCGCAGCCTCGGGCGTCAAGGCGGCGAGCGGACCCAACGCGACCGAGAGCATGATCACGAGACGTCTTCGCTTCATGGCGCCCTCCTTGGGGCCGGGGCGGCCGCAGGCGGCGCCGCAAAAGGAGCCTGTGGCGCATAGCTGGGCGCCGGCACAGCGGGTGTCGCCGCGGCAGCAGGCCTCGGCGCGGCTGTGGGCGGCGCTGCGCTGGTTGGTGGGACCGCGCCGGTTGGTGGGACTCCGCCCGCTGGCACCCCTGCACCGGGCGCAGGGCCAGCCGCTTTCTTGGCATCGTCTGCGGCTTTCTTGGCCGCGCGTTGCTGGTCCCGCTCTGCTTGTTTCTTCTGCCGCTCGACGCGCTTCTGTTCCTTCTTGATCCCTTCCTGCGCCTCGCTGATGTAGGCGTCGGCTTCCGGGGCGACTGCCTGGCCCACGCTCACCACCATCTGCTTGTACTGCTGCAGATAGGAAATGGCAGCATTCAGCTTGGCGACGAGATCCTGATTGGGCATCTTGTCGGCGTCGAGATAGAGGATGCCCAAGTTGAAGACGGCGTCGGCGTATCGGGGAAAGAGCTGCAAGGCTTGCTGGTATTCGGCCAGGGCCTTTTCGTATTCCCTCACCCCGCGATAAGCGCTGCCCAGGTTGAGATGCGCCTTGGCGAAGCTGGGTTGAATCTGGGTCGATTTCTCCAACACCGGAACAGCTTCCCGATAGTTCTTGGCCACCAGATACTGGGCACCCAGGTTGTTCCACAGCAGGGCATTGTCCGGCCGCGCCTCGGTGGCCTTCTTCAGCATCTCGATAGCACCGGGCGTGTTCTGCTTGTCGACCTCCATGAAGGCGAGCATCTGGTAGATCTCGGCCCGCTCGGCCTCCGAGGCGCCGGCATTCTTCATCATGTCGCCCAGGGTCTTGACCCACTCGTTCTTGCCTAGTTTGAAGTAGGCCTTGGCCATGACAAGCATGGCCGGCGTGTAGCGCTCGTTACGGTTGAGTGCCGTCTTGGCTTTGTCCACCGCACCTGAGTAATTCTGCGAGCGATAGAGCCGCTCGGCCGCCTCCACTTCGGCGGTCGGGATGACCGCGGGAGGTGGTTCGCGCCGCTTGCGGCCGCCAGCCGCAGCCGGAGCAGCAGCCGCGGCCGGAGCCGGAGCAGCCGGCGCGTCGGCCAGAGCGGTCGCGACGGCGGATGCCGTGAAGAGGAAGACAAGTACGGGGGTACGCATGGTCATGGGTACTCGATCCCGATGTGTTCATCTTTGACGAAGGGGAACTCGTCAGGCAGGTACTTCGACAGGTTCTCCCGCGCCTTCTTCACGTAGTCGTTGGTCACGCCCAAGCTGACTGCGCGTTCGAGCGTGGATTTCCACTGCCGCTTGGCCTCGTCCTCCACCGGGGTCACGAACTGGTAGATGGCATCCTTGTACTCGGTCTCGGCCACGCCGCACAGATTGGGATCCACCTTGCACGCCTTCTTGGAAAGCTTCTTCACTTCCTCGGGCGGGTTGTCGGCTGCCTTGATCAGTTTCTGGGCAAACTCGTAGAAGATGTCGCCGCGGCGGAGGAACGAGGCCAGGGTCCAGGTCGCGTCCTTGTAGTCCCAGATCTTGGCGTATTCGTCCTGCAGGTTCTTGGCCTCGGCGGTGAACGCATCGAACACCTTGCGTACCTGGCCGGGGTCGCTGGTCAGGCGCAGGGTCTTCGCCTGGAATTCCTTGAATTTCTCCTCGAGAATGAGGAAGTCAGCCTTGGCGGCGGCCGCGGCGGCGGCCGAGGCGGGCGGCAGCCGGCGCGCAATGAACTCCTCGCGCACCTGCTTGTAGGCAGCCATGGTGGCCCGCTTGTCGTGGCCCTGCTCGGCGATGGTGGCCAGTTTCAGATAGGCGGACACCACATATTCACCCGCGGCCTGCTGCTTGCCGTAGCGCCGAATCAGATCGTGCAGGCAGCTTGTCTGCTTGGCGGTCTCTTTGTTCTTCTCCAGGGCGTTGCAGCCAAAGGAGAAGGCCTGGGCCGAGTCACCCGGCTTGTCCGCGATGTTCTCCGCATACTTCCGGTACAGCTCGGCAGCCCGCGCATACTGCTGGTCGTTGTCGAGCAGTTGGGCCGCGAGACCCACGGCTTCCCTGCGGTGCTCGAACTTGGCGAACTTGGGATCGGTCGCGATCTTGAGATAGCCATTGACCGCCTTCTCGAACTCGAAGAAGCGATACTGGTTGCGAGCCGCATTCCACACCGCATCCTTGGCCAGCGGGTTGTCCGAGTACTCACTCGCCAGTCGCTCGTAGCACTCGGTGGCTTTGCCGTACTTGAAGATCTTTTCGTAGATGACGCAGGCGTTGTTCAGATTGCTGGGCGCGTCCCGGTCCTTGGGATTGGCAGCGATCAGATCCATGAGGTCGAGCGCAAGACCCTCGTCGAGGTCGGTGCTGATCTTGCTGCGCTTCTCGGGCTGGGCGCCTGCGCCGGCCGCCGGCTTGCCTCCGCCCGCAGCCGAGGGCGCCGCAGCGCCGGTCACGATGGCTATGCCGCCGGCGAACTCGCGGCACTGGACCAGCTTCTCTTCGGTGCCCTTCTCCTCATTCTTGATGGCGATATCGAGACGCTTCTTGATCACGGTCGACTTGACCGAGGCCTTGATCTCGGCGATTCGCGCCAGATACGGCTTGGCCTGGGGCGACTTGCTGCACGCCGATTGCGAAAACTTGTCGGTAACATCCAGCAGGCGGCCCAGAGCGCAGTCCTTGGCCTCTTCGTCGNNTCGATGTTGAAGTCGATGAAGTAGGTGGTCAGGATGGCGTCGTAGGCCTTGAACCCGACCTCGGGCTTGCTGCCACAGTAGGCATCGGCGATCTCGCCCAAGCGTGCGCGCGCCTCGGGCCACTGGCGATGGGTGAGCATTAGCACGGCCGAGGCGTAGCGCAGGTCAGGCGTGCGGTCGTCGGGCAGGTTGGCCACGTACCAGTCGAGCGCCGCCATGTATTTCTTGTACAGGTCGTGCATGGCCAGCGCCACCACCGGCGACTTGGTGTTTTTCTCGTCGGGAATGGGCGGATCCTCGATGGTGTGGGCCGCCTTCATCTTGTCGATGATTTCTTCGTAGCCCTTGATGATTTGCAGGGCGGCGTCCTGCTGATAC
>PMJE01000277.1 GCA_003157315.1 Myxococcales bacterium
CCACGCGGCTTGTTGCACAACTCCTCAATGACCGGCGGCAACCCCAGTTCGGCGAAGGACGATATCTTGAACGGAACGGTTCGAAAGGCGCCGCCCACCGCCCCGCGCTGCATGAAGAGGTTTGCGCGAAAGCGAGCCAGTCCGCGCACACCGAACGAAAAGTCCAGCTCGCGATCCTCCTCGAAGTGCAGCTTCTGGGTGTCGGTCAAGACCGAATAGCAGAGCTGTTTCGTGTCCACCTGAGTCAGCGGATTGACCCGCAGGGGAACCAACACGCCGTCGATGCGAAGTTGCGGCGGCGTACCGGTGGTAATGTGCAGGTCGGAGGCGCCCTGCTCCACCATCGCCTTGAGCAGCTGCTGCAGGTTGACCGTGAGTCCACCGGACTGAGGGGGCGGCGTCTGATTGGGGCTGTTTTCCAAGAAGCGATCCTTTAATCGGCGGCGGTTATGCGAGCGACCTCGTCCACCGATGTGACACCTTCGCAGATCTTGCGCACGCCTGACCTGCGCAGGGTTCGCATGCCCACACGTATGGCTTCTGCCTTGATCTCGACCGCAGCCGCCCCCTGCAGCACCAATTCCTTCAAGGCATCCTTGAAGGGCATGACCTCGTAGAGCGCGACCCGACCTTTGTAGCCCGAACCACCACAGACCTGGCAGCCGGCTCCGCGCTGGCAAGTTGCAGTTGCGATTTCCTCGTCGGTCGCACCCAGGGACTTGAGCTCGTCCTTGGGCGTTTCCGTGGGTTGCTTACAGTTCGCACAGATCTTGCGAACCAGACGCTGCGCCTGCACCAGTTGCACCGAAGCCGTGACCAGAAATGGCTCGACTCCCATGTTGAGCAGACGGGTGATGGTGGAAGGNNGCGTCGTTGGTGTGCAGAGTGGATAGCACTAGGTGGCCAGTGAGAGCTGCCTTGATGGCGATCTCGGCCGTTTCGAAGTCGCGGATCTCGCCGATCATTATGATGTCGGGATCTTGCCGCAGGAAAGAGCGCAGAGCCGCGGCGAAGTTCAGCCCGATATCTTCATGCATCTGAACCTGGTTTATGCCGGGAAGGTTGTACTCGACCGGATCCTCGGCCGTGCAAATGTTGTCGGTGAGGGTGTTGAGTTCGGAGAGCGCCGAGTACAGAGTGGTGGTCTTGCCCGAGCCGGTNNGGGCTTTCGATGGCAGACTTGAAATCGGCCAGTTGGTCCGGTTCGAAGCCAAGCTTGGTCATATCGAGCTGCAGATTGCCCTTGTCGAGGAGCCGGAGGACTATCTTCTCCCCGAACAAGGTGGGCAGAACCGAGACGCGAAAGTCCATCTCCCTGTCTTCGCCCACCTTGAGCTTGATGCGGCCATCCTGGGGCAAACGTCGCTCGGCGATGTCCAGGTGGGCCATTATCTTGAGGCGGCTGGAGAGCGCGGCCTTGAGCTTCACCGGCGGCGCCATCTCCTCGTGCAGAACGCCGTCGATGCGAAACCGAACCCGGTAGCTCTTCTCGTAGGGCTCGACGTGGATGTCGGAAGCGCCCTTCTGGATGGCCGAGAGCAAGAGGTGATTGCACAACTTGACCACCGGAGCGTCGTCGGCAGCGCGCTCGAGATCCGTCAGATTGATCTCGGCCTCGGAGGAGGGTGCCGCCTCCACCGACTCCTGGATCTCGTTCATCACCTTGTTGAGGTCGAGCTCCTCCTTGCGGTTGTAGTACCTCTCGATGGCATCCGAGATGCCGACATCGGAGGCCACCACGGCCTCGATGTTGTAGCCGGTGACGAACTTCAGATCGTCGATGGCGAGGATGTTGGAAGGATCCGCGATGGCGACAATCAGGGAAGAGCCAGCGCGGTTGACTGGCACCACTCGATGCCGGATCGCCACATCCTTGGGTACGAGAGCAATGACCTCGGGGTCAATGTCGAACTCCCCGAGGTTGACCGCAGGCACGCCGTACTGTTTGGACAGAAACTGGGTCAGATCCTCCTCCGGAATTGCCCCGGTCTTGATAAGAGCATTCCCCAGTCGGTCACCCGACTTCCTGCTCTCTTCTTGCGCGCGTTGGAGCTGCTCCGGCGAGATGATCTGATCTCGCAGTAAGAGCTCTCCCAGTCGACTCATGTTACCCCCATGAGCCGTCGACAGATCCGAGCGGCTCCTTTAGCAACTGTAAAACAGTAACAGTGGGTTAGCGGCGAGGCAAGAGGGAGCACCGAGATAGCCGCACCCGGCCTGGGGACAATCGCGGCAACAGCTATTGGGCAAACGGATCGACCCAGCCGCCCTTGGCTTGCTTCTTGGGTGCCACCGGCTTGGCTGGGGCGGGCTTTGGCGCAGCGATCCTCGGCGGTCGCGAGGACGCCTTGGCGGCGTGATGCACTTTGGCCTTTGCTGCTGTCTTGGGTACGCCCTCTGTGGCCTCCGCCGGCGCGGGTTCGGCGGCCGGGATTTCACGGGACGGCCTGGCTTCGGCAGTAGCAGCGCGCTGTGCGGCCGGCGGGGCAGGTGCGGGCGGCTCGGCGGGACTGGGCAGCGGCACCACCTGCGGCGTGGGATTCGCTGGCTGCGTCGGCTGTACCGGGACCACTGGCCTGGCCACCAGGGTTGGGGTCTGAGCAGGTGGCACGCTCACGACCACGCGTGCCGGGGTCATGAGCCGTGTGAACCCGCCGCCCAAAAGCAGGGTGGCGAGCAGCATGATCCCAAGTTTCTTGTAGGAGATTTGGACGACCTTATTCAGGTCAAGGCCGAGGTCCAGGCTGGGCTTCTGGAGGGTCGCGCGCGCGGGCTCCGCGGCGACCGGTGGCTGGGCAAAGGCGGGGGTTGGAAGCGAAGCCGGCGGGAGAATGTAGTTTTCGGCCTCGCGAGCGGCAGCCTCCTGTTCCTCAGCCAGAAGCGGGTTGGCTGTGACGACGGTGCGCTCCTCGGAGGTGCCGGGGCCTGGCTGGTACAGGTTGCCCCCGGAAGAGGACGAAAGATGAGGTGAGCTGGGCTGGTCCGAGGCGAACGGCGGTGGCTCTTCGGCTGCCTCCGCCTCGTCGGGAGCGGCTGGCGTTGCGGGCAAGACCAGCTTCTCAAGCAGATCCTCGTAGGCAAGGTTGGTCGCCGAGGGCGACTCCACTCCGGGTGTCTGTTCAGCGGGAGACTCGTCGGCGACAGGAGGAGGAACGAGATACGAATCCAGCCCCACAGGTACGGGCGTCTCCATGGAGACATCGTGTTCATTGCCCGCGTAGGCAGCGTGCGCGGCGTAAGCCGCCGGCTCCTCGGAACTTTCGGCAGTCTTCGGTCCGCCGGCATTCAATTCGTCCATTTCGAGGAGGCCGGAGATCTCTTCAATGGCTTCATCTGGGGGCACATCAGTGTTCCCCGTCGTCCCGGGCCCACTCGTCATGGGAAGTTTCCTTTCTTTCGGATGGCAAGCAATTCACCGCGCTAAACGTGGGTGAATGCATACGCAGTTTCCCGGCGAGCCCGCTCAAAGTCAATCCCCTGTATGGGCGTGAACACGTTTGACAGGGCAAGAGCCACTCTTTATGGTTCACCACCCCGCTGTGGCTACTTCGCTTTGCATTGTCCTGGGCCTGCCCGACCACTGCTGTCTCGGAGTGTCAACATGAACCACCCGAAACGCAATGCGTCTAGAGTCCCCCGCGCCCCGGTTGCAGGGATGTTCGTTCGCGAGGGGGCCTATCGGCTTCCTGACGACGTTGTGCGGCGTGTGCGCAGCGGCCACCCGTGGGTCTTCCGTGAGGCATTGGCTGGGCGGACTATCAGCGAGCCGACCGGAGCTGTGGTTGATCTCATGGCGGGAAACGGCGCATTTGTTGCGCGCGGATACTTGGACCGGGACCATTCGGTATCCGTGCGCGTGCTTTCGCGCGATCCGACCGAACCGGTGCACCCCGGAGCCGGGACCATTGCCAAACGCTTCCAGCGCGCCGTGCAACTGCGTTGGCTGCTGCTCGGATCTGAGAAGCCCACCGCCCTGCGCCTATTCGCAGGCGAGAGTGAGGGTTTGCCCGGTGTCACCGTCGATCGCTACGCCGACTTCGTGGTCGTGCAGTGGTACTCGACGGGCGCCCTGCCCTGGCGCGATGAACTACTCGACGCGATCGCGGAGACGATTCATCCGCGAGGTATCTACGAACAGAAGCGCCTCCGGCCCCTGGGCGGCCAGGCTCCCGCGGATCCCGCCACCCGCGCGCGCGGCGACGAGGCCCCGCTTGAAGTCGTGGTCGAAGAGGCCGGCTGTCTTTTTGCGGTGGATGTGACAGCGCCCCTTGGCGTGGGCTTCTTTCCCGATCTGCGCCTCGGGCGCGACAGCGTGGCCCGGCGGGCCGCCGAGCGTCGCGTGCTGAATCTTTTCTCGTACACCGGGGCCTTTTCCGTGCGCGCGGCGCAGGCGGGCGCCAGCGAAGTAGTTGCGGTGGACACCGCGGCCAAGGCCCATGCGCGCGCGCGACGCAACTACGAACTCTCCGGCCTCGACCCGGCCCGCATGGAGCAGGTCACCGGCGAGGCCAGCAAGATTCTCGAGCGCTTTTTGTCACGCAACCGGCGTTTCGACATCGTGATCTGCGATCCGCCGACCTTTGCCCACGGGCCGGGCCCCGGCCGAACTTTCTCGGCGGCAGCAGACCTCGCTGAGCTGGCCGGGGCTGCGGCGGCCGTACTTGAGCCAGGTGGACTGCTCGCGTTTGCCAGCAACGCGGCCAAGCTGTCAGCCGCTGAAGTGGACAAGGCCCTGGCAGAAGGCGCCGCCACGCGGGGCTTTGAGTTGCGGGTCATCGAGCGTCAGGGCCTTCCCCCTGACTTCCCCGTGCATCCCGGCTTTCCCGAGGGCAACTACCTCAAGTTCGTGCTGGCGGTGCGGGTGTAGCGAAGGCCTCAGCAACGCGCCTGGCGGCAGCCACAAGATCGCGGGCCTGGTCGATGGCTGCGATGACTGCTGCGGCGCTGGCCCCAGTCGCGGCCACCGCGTCGACGGTCGCTAACGTGATCCCACCAATGGCGACCACAGGGAGTGATACGGCCGCGCACACCTCGCGCAGCCGGTCCAGCCCGACCGGTGGCCCTGCGTCGGCCTTGCTTTGCGTGGCAAAGATGGGGCCGCAGCCGATGTAGTCGGCTCCGTCGCGCGCAGCGGTCTGCGCCTGCGCCAGGTTGTGCGTCGACACACCAACGATCAAACGGTGGCTGGCGCGAATCCGTAGGGCGTCGCGCAGGGGCAGGTCGTCTTGCCCGAGATGCACGCCATCCGCACCCGCGGCGAGAGCCACATCAAGTCGGTCATTCACCAACAGGGGTACGCCTGCGGCACGACAAGCGGGCAAGAGCAGCGCCGCGAGCCGCCGGAGATCCGATGCGCCCATGCGCTTGGCCCGCAGCTGCAGGCACGCGGGCCGTGCCGCCAGCCGCTCTCCTGCGCGTGCGAGCAGAGCGGCCGAGTCCTCGGGCGCCTCGCCCGGCAGATCGAGAATTGCGTAGTATCCGCGCAGCACGAGCGCCATTTGACCGCTAGACTATGTCGCGCGCGCCCGATCTGTCGAGACACGGAAATGCCGACGCCGTTCAAGCTGAAAAGCGATCTTGTGCCCACCGGGGATCAGCCGCGCGCCATCGAGGAACTGGTCGCCGGGGTCAAGCGCGGCGATCCGGCGCAGGTCCTGCTCGGCATCACGGGAAGTGGCAAGACCTTCACCATGGCGCATGTGATTGCCCAGGCCCAGCGCCCTGCCTTGGTCATGGCTCACAACAAGACGCTGGCCCACCAACTCTACGGCGAGTTCAAGGCCCTTTTCCCCGACAACGCAGTCCATTTCTTCGTCAGCTACTACGACTACTACCAACCCGAGGCCTACGTCCCATCCACGGATACCTATATCGAAAAGGATTCGCTGATCAACGAAGAGATCGATCGCATGCGCCACGCCGCCACTTACGCCCTGCTCACCCGGCGTGATGTGATCATCGTCGCGTCGGTGTCGTGCATCTACGGTATCGGTGCGCCCGAGGCCTATCTCGACATGAAGGTCGATCTGGCCGCTGGCGTAGAAGTGCGGCGTGATGCGGTCTTGCGTCGCCTGGTCGAGATCCAGTACGAGCGCAACGATGTGGACTTCTCGCGCGGCACCTTCCGCGTGCGCGGTGACGTAGTGGAGATCTTCCCGGCCTACGAACGGGAAAAGGCCCTGCGCGTGGAATGGTTCGGCGACGAGATCGAAGCCATTTCCGAGGTGGACCCCTTGCGCGGCAAGGTGCTGCGCAAGTTGGACGAGGTCTCGATCTTCCCCGGTTCGCACTACGTGACCCCGAGCGAGCAACTGGTGCGAGCCATGAGCAGCATCAAAGAGGAACTGCGCGCGCGCCTGGTCGAATTGCACGCCCAGAACCGGCTGGTGGAAGAGCAACGGCTGCAACAGCGCACTCTCTATGACCTCGAGATGCTGGAGCAGATGGGCCGCTGCAAGGGCATCGAGAACTACTCACGCCACCTTTCGGGCCGTAAGCCGGGCGAACCACCGCCGACCCTGCTCGACTACTTCCCCGCGGACTGCCTGACCTTCGTAGACGAATCTCACCAGAGCGTGCCGCAGATCGGCTCCATGCACAAAGGCGACCGTTCGCGCAAGGAGACGCTGGTGGACTTCGGTTTCCGCCTGCCCTCGGCGCTCGAC
>PMJE01000518.1 GCA_003157315.1 Myxococcales bacterium
TCTCCCAGGCCCAGGAATTGCTGAAGTGATAGGTGAACGATCCGCCCACGGTCAGGCCCTTGTTGAAGGCGTTGATCGGCAGAAAGCCAGCCTCCACCCTCAGCTCGCCGCCCAGCCGAAACAGCCGACTTTGCACGGCGTAGGCCGCGACCTGTTCCTCGTCGAGGTCATCCTGCGCCCAGGCGGGCGAGGCAGCCAGCCAGACGATGGCAGAGGCGAAAAGTGTCGGAGCCAGGAACGGGATGCGTCTCATGCGTGTCTCCATGTCTAGGTGCCGGAAGTGGCCAGCGCGATGGGATAGACGACGGTCACGGCGCCGCCGCTGGGCGAGGGGAACTGCCAACGGCGAATGGCCGCTTGCATGCAACTCGTGGCCTCGTTGCTCGACAGGGTGGAAGTCTTGATCTTGACCGAGGTCACGGCACCACCGGTGCCGATCAACCATTCGAAGGTGACTTTGCCCGAGAGGTTGGGGTTGACGATAAGTTGGCGTTCGTAGCAGCCCTGCAACTCGTGGATATGGGCATTGATCACACGCTGGATCTCGCCGCGATCCAGATGACCCTCCACCTTCATGGTGTTGGGTTTGGCGGTGACCTGGGCGCGGACCTGCCCTGTGGGTGCCCGACCCAGTACGCGGCCCAAGTCCTTTCCCACGTCGTTGGAGGACTTGGTTTCCAGGCGTCCGATGCCACTGCCGGCAGCGGCGAGGCGCAGCGAATCGCCCGGCAGTTTGCCGATGGCGCCCGACACTTTGAACCCGCCACCGTGCACCGGGCCCACCGCGTCCAGGTTGCTGATGGCGGTGGCCATCGATGTCTTGGGTGCAGCAGACAAGCCGCCCAAGGCGGAGAGAAGTTTCTGCGCCGTGGCCGAGGGCTGGGTTGCGGCCGGAGTGGAGTGCATGCGGGGAATGCGCGCCATCGCCACCTTGGGCGCTGCCTCGCTCGGCGCAGTCTCGCTGGGCTCAGGCTTGGCCTTCTTCTTCTCGTGTGCGGGCGGCGTGGCCGCAGGCTCCAGCTCGATCTCCTTGAGCGCGATGCGGGCGAAACGTCCCTCCTTGCTGTCAACGATGTACTCGCGCCGCACCAGGCTGGTGAAACCGATGACGGCAAAAACCACCAGGTGGACCAGCAAGGAGAGGCCCCCGATCCACAGCATGACCTTGGTCAGCTTGAGGCGCAGAGGCACCTTGGGCAGCGGCGCTGCGGCGGGTANNCGGCCACGTTTGTCGGCGCGACGCCGCCAAAGGTCATCGTCGACCGGGTGGCCCGCCTCCCTGACGGCCGCGTTCTTGGGCAAGGCATCGCCAAAGAAGGCGAAGCTGCCCGGACGAAGGGATCGCCCGACTGTCTTGCGCAGCCCAGGGAGGCACAACCGCTCGCCACGACGCAGGTGCCGCAGTTTCGTCACGCAGCCGTGCCGGAACCGGATGACTTCGACAGCGTGCTCGGTCGACGCGCTTGTCAGTGCAACCTCGCACAGGCCATCGAGCAGCGAAAAAGTGGGTTCAAAGGCCGTGTCATCGTCGTCATCGTCAGGCTCGGCCCGGGCAGGGGGCGGGGGATTCGGCAGGGGCTTCTCGGTGGTGACCACGAAAAGTTTGGTGACCAGTACTGCCTCCGCCTTGGGGCGCGGAGCTGTGCCCAGGACTGTTGCTGCGGCGATCGCGGGCGCGCGCTGCGCAGCGACGGGAACCGGTGGGATGGGTCGCGACGCATTCGCAAGGGGCGATGAGCGGGAGGCAGGGCGCACAGAGGCCGCGGACATCGATCGCGCGACGGGTGGGGCGGCAGACGCTGTGGGTCTCGGGGCGGCGGCCACCCGCGCGGCGGGCACCGGTGGCGGCCAAATCGCGCCTCTCTCCTCGATCTGCCGGACCGGAGCAACCGGTGGTGCCGGCGGTACCGGACGGGGCGGGGAAACGGTCGCGGACGGCGATGGTAAGGGTGGCGGCCGGGTGGACGGAGGCGGAGGTTTCGGCAAGGCCGCCGCAGGTTTGGGGATCGGACGCACCGAAACCGGCGCGGGCGTCAAATCCGCCCTGTGCAGCGTGATTCGCAACCGGTAGCGCCCGATACAAATCTCGTCCATCCCTTGGATGGCCTGGGTCGCCACCGCCACACCATTGACTTCCGTGCCCAGTGCGCTCCCGCAATCCTCGATCTGGCAGCTGTCTCCGTCGAAATGCAATACGGCATGACAGGGAGCTACTTCGACATCCTCCAGACGGACCATTACGCCGGGATCGCTCCCGATGGTCACCTCAGCTGAGGTGAACATCAGCGATCCGACAAAGCGCGCCTCTTCGAACAGAATGACTTCGAGCGCGCCGCGCGAGCGAGGGGGCATTCCTGTCATCTCCTCCCCTGGCCCGGCGAAAGGATCTCCACAGTGCGCAGCCGGAAGCTGTCAGGTACTTGCACGATGCTCTTGAACTCGCTGGGTGTGCGCTGGAACAGGTAGATCACGCCCGAGGCAGACTGCCCGCGCAGCATACGCTCATCGAATTCGATGCGCGATTCCTGTCGAACGGTCTCGCGCGTGGCCGCGCGCATATCACCCGACTGCGGCTTGACCTCAGCCATCGGCTTTGCCGTTGCCGGTTTTCCGGCAGGCGCCACGCCCTGGTCCGCAGCCGTGCCGCCGCCACCGTTGTTGTGCTGGGCCGCAGGCGCCTTGCCGTGTGCGCCGGATTTCCGCTTGCCGGCGGCGAGGGCCGTGCTCGTCACACTCCCGGCGAGCCAGACTGCAACCAGGGACAGGATGATGCGTTTGTGTTGCATTATTTTCATGAGATCACTGTGGGGCTAGAAGCATGAGGTCGTCGTCGGTGACGTGAATGAATGCGACATCCGGGGTCTTGCTATCCGGGGCAACAAAGCGGACCGGTACGGTCATAGCCTTGTAGATGGTGTTGCCATTGGAAGAATCGAGCGGCACTTCGCCCATATAGAACAGCAGAGTGTTCCATCCGCGGCCCGGACGTCCGGTGGGCATCTCGCCGGTTTCGACCAACGTGATGTTGCGAACATCCATGTGGAAGCAGGTTCGCAGGGTAGTCCGCAGGATCACACGAACATCGGTGGTGGGCGATCCGGGTGGCGGCAACAGGGTGAGATCGATGGTGACCAACAACTGGCCGCCCTCGGGTGTGTTGAGTGTCAGCTCGCCCGGGCTGGTCAGCGCGAGGGAAGCATTGGGATCGTCCTCCGCCCCAACCGGAAGAGTAGTTTCGTCCTCGGCCCATGCCAGTCGCGGCGGGGTTTCCCCCGAAAGTCGCAAGGCCCACACTGTGCTCAGGCCAAGTTTGCAGCTCACGATATGCACACCCGGGAATGGGTCGGTCGGGGTAGCCTCCAGGCGTTGGGTCGCGACCGGATCTACGGTGCGGTACTGATACCCATATTCCAGGTCGCGCGAGGAATCGTCGGTCCAGGGATCCAGACCTTCTTTGACTTCGTCACCGTTGAGGATGCCATCCTGATCGCTGTCGATCAGCCGATCGTCGACCAGCGGGTCGCTGCCCAGCCGAACCTCGACCAGATCGGGAATCCCATCGCGATCGGAGTCGGCCAGGTAGGGATCGGTGCGCAGCACCGCTTCTTCGCAATCGTTCAAACCATCGAGGTCGTGGTCGACGGTGAGGTCGGTGATGTTGGCGCAGGCTTCGAATGTTCCCGGCACCAGAGGATCAAACTCGCTTCCCGGCGTGGCCAGCCGGTATTCGATACCATCTCCCACCCCATCCCCGTCGGTGTCGGGATTCAGGGGATCGGTGCCGATAATGGCTTCCTCCTCGTCGGTCAGCCCATCTCCGTCGCTGTCAGCCCCCGGCGCCGGGCCGCGCAGGAGCGCATTGTCATTCATGACCACGATGTCGCGCAGGACCAGGCGACTTCCTGGCTGGTCTACGTCGATGGCCAGAAAGTCCAGGGTGGCGGGAGTCTGTTTCACCTCTTCCCCCAGCCCTGCGGTGGCCATGTCACCCAGGACATCCTGTGCGCGTTGGTCCGTACTCAGATTGAAGGTGTGCAAGACAAGACCCTGCCCACCATTTTCGCGCACATAGTTGCGGAGATCCGACACGGCATTGCCGTAAAGCAAACGCTCGCAGTCCGCGGGCTTGGGCGTGATGTTGCTACAGAAACTGGCAGTAAATGCAGTCTGACAGTCGTCGCTGCCCGGGGTGAGCCCCTGGGAAATGCACCACGGGATCGACATGGCCGGCGCAGGTGGCCCTGCCGCCACGAACAGCACCAGGTAGCGGGTGCGGCTACGTGTTCCCGGATCGGAGGCCAGCAGATCATCCTCGATGATGGTGGAGAGCACACGCAGGCTATCAAGGTAGTTGCGCTGCGCCTGCCCTGCACTGGCGGCCATCGCTTCCAGCGCAGACTCGATTTGCACCGGATCGGAAGAAAATCCTGGAAAAAGCGTCCGCGCCTGGGCGCCCATGAGCAAGAGCGAAACGGATTGGTTGAGACCGCTATGGCGTCCCAGGAACGAGCGCAAGATGTCGATGCGGTGGCCCGCGGGATCGCCCGCGACCATGTCGCCCGTTCCATCCATGACCACCAAGATCTTTTGCGGGAACGCGATGGCCGCGGGGTCGTCGGTGCAGAGGTCACCCTCGAATGAGATCCGGTTGGGTTGGTTGGGCGTGTAGTTGTTGCCGTAGAGATTGGCGTCCGTGCACGCCGCGCCCAGGGCCAGCGTGGCCAGCAGAGCGGGCGCGTTCCCCACCCGACTCAAATTACGCCTCCATCGCCGACACCGCGTGCCCCGGGAGGACCACGCAGGATGGCCCCCGAACGTCCCACCACCCACAAGTCAGTGGCAGACGCCGCGTAGACGCTGACCAGCCAACGCTGGTCAGGGGTGGGGATGATGGTGGGATTCTGTCCCCCGGGCAATTTTGCGACGAAGCCCTGGTTGCCGACCACCCAGACGTCACCGTCGGCCACGGACACCCCGTGCAGGAAAACCTCGGGCAAACCTTCCACCTGGCTAGCCTTGCCCGCAGCCCAGAAGAAGAAGCCCCCTTCCACACCCACGAAATAGGCGCCTTCCGCCCAACGCGTGGCCCCGGCCAGCAGTTTGGTGTAGCCCGGGAGAGAAACTGCACTGATGCTCGCCGTTGTGAGGTCGATATGCGACACCACTCCCAGGCTGCCCACGACGTACAGACCATTGTTGCTATCTGTGATCGCGTAGTAGTTGTCGTCGCGAGAGTTGGCGATGACGGTCCAGACACCGCTGGCGAACACCAACGCGACTCCCTGCTCCCCCACGGCCGCCGCCGAGACATCGTTCGCCCACACCGCGCTGAGCACGGCGGCAGTGACAGGAACATCCGTGCTCCACACACCGCTCAGCCGCCGCAAAATCGTCCCCTGTTCCCCCACGGCATAGACCAGATCTTCGCTCACCACCGCAACACCGCGCAGATTGGCAGTGGTACCGCTTTCCTCGGGCAGCAGTGCCGTCCCGTCCCAGTGCAAGACGGTGCCTTGGTCCCCGACAACGAAGACATTGTCGGCCGCACTGCCCGAGACGGCATTGAAGTTGGCCGGGCCTGCGTCCACCGATTCCCACAGCGAGGACAGCGAATCCGGGCTGGCGTCGCCACGCGACGGCACGGTCACCTGGTCGCAGGCCGCGGCGGCCACCAGCAGAAGCGAGAGAAGCGAGGCGATGCGCATGGGAAGGGGTGACTAGAAAGAGATCCCCGCAGGACACTGGTTCTGCGCTTTGCAGAAGCAGCCACAGATGACTTCAGCCGGGGCGTCATTTCCTGAGGAGGTTTCGTTGCCCATTTCGGAACATGAAGCGGGACAGCCGGGAGTCACAGTCTTGAGACGAAATTGGTATTGGCCGCTGGTGCCAAAATCCCAGTCATCGGCACCCGCGTCGCGTACCTGTAGATAGTACCGATAGTCGACTATGCCTCCGTCCACCCCCTGTCCGTGCTTCCGGGAGGCGAACGAACATTCTGTGCAATCCCCGTCACCAAACACGTCGGTGACGGGCGCTGCCGTGGGCACCGTACCAGCATAGGTCCAACTTTCGTGCAGGGTCAGATCAGCATCGCGCATAAAGAACACCGGCCGGACCGGCGATGGTCCAGGCTGCACATATTCAAAGACCAAGCCGCAGTCTTGGCCCGGACAGGGGTGCTCGAACCAGTACCAATCCTCGTCGCTCTGATAGGAAATGAAACCCGTGATGCTGGTTCCCGCATTGATCTGGGCCGTGATGTCCTTGGCCCGGGCCTTGGCTGGGAGCCAGGTTGGTGGTTTGGATGGGATAGGGGTTGTAGAAATTGTTGCGAGCGGTGGGGTCAGCACTGGCGTCCCCAGAATCGGGTTCGGGCGCCACGCGCACGTCAAGGGTATAGGAAACGTTGGCGTCGTACTGATCGTCCCTATTGTCGTGCACGACCACATAGACCGGCCCTGCGTAGAAAATGGGTTGCGCCGTCTGCACCAGGTTCTTCCCGTCCGCGCCAGTGGTCATGCCGCCGTTCGCGTCGTGCACCGAGAAGATCGTTACACCGCAGGCGCTCTTGCCGGGGGTATCGGGCAGGGGCAGACACAGGTTCGACGCCACACATTTCCGGCACGCGGTGGTGGTGCAGGCCCCGGCCGTGGCGTCTACGCATTTGTGCGACAACTCGCAGTCGTCATCCGTGGTGCAGGCAATCTGCAGCACGCTGCAATCCGCATCGGTGGTGCACGGGCTGGCCGGATGCGGTTCCAGAATATCCAATGCCAGATCCATCGCGGTTGCGGGGATGCTGACCTTGGCCTCGATGACGGCTGGGGCGCTGGTGGCACGCAGCAAAAACATGTCGCGATCCCCACGTGATCCAATGGCGCCGGTCTGGGTCTTGAACGTCACGTCGGTGCCGCTGTAAACGGCCGCGCAGGGCGAGCCGGGGCCCGCCAGACAGGTTGCGGTTGCGGGGGTGTCGTTGCGAGTCGTGCCTTCGTTCGCGTCGGTTTCGGCGCGGCCACCCAGGGTAACCGTGTACCCCGCCTCGGGCCGACGATCAGGGGTCGAGCCCGCGGGATAGCCGAAGCTGACGAACAGGGTTCCGGTGGCGGGCGCAGCCTGGGTGAGATCTAGGGGAGTAGCTGCGGGCGGCACTTGCCCTGTGCCCAGGACCTTGCCCGTGCTGTCCGTGATCTGATAGGTCAGCGCCGCCTTGGCCGCAGCAGGGTTGTTCACCTGGAAATTCAAGATGGCGTCGGTGGCGCCCAGGGTGACCGTGTACACATCGATGTCCCCCACAAACGAGATGAATCCCGGCAGGCCATCGGCTGGCTTGGCCAAAGCGGCCGTGCCGTTGGGTTCATGAGTGTCGGGATCGGTGGCCGGCGCGGCCTGCAAAACATAGATGTTTGAATTGTCAGCGGCGGTGTTGCTCACATCGTTCACGCGCAAGACATACGGTCCTGGCTGGGGTACGGCAAAGGTCGTGACCACCGCGCTCTTGCCATCGTTGGCGGTCGTGTCACTGGCGGTTGCCCCCGGCACCTGGGCAACCCCGTCCGCTTCCAGCAGGCTGACCTGCAGGGTCACCTTGGTCAGGGCCGAGGGATAGGCCAGGTTCACGTCGAGCAGGTTCATGCCCGGGTCAACATTGATGGCAAAGAAGTCCCGATCGCCGGGCGGACATATCTGACCCGTTGCCTTGGCGCCAAGCTGCAACGGGATCGCGCTGGCCGCGCCGGTTGAGTCGTCGACCACGCACCCGCCTGCCGGCGCGGCGGCATCGAGGGAGGCGCTGCCTTTTTTGGAGCTGCTGCACCCGAGCAGGGCCAGCATGCCACTAAGGAACCACGCAGTCGCGACTCGCATCGAAGACCTCCTCGCTCGGCGTGGGGCCGAACGCTTTTTTGAATGCCGTCATGGGCAGCATCATCTCACCCGACGCGGGCGTCTTTACCTCGGGATCCCAAAGGTATGTGGGCCGCGCGCATGCAACCTGGTGGTTGCCAAAATCCTCGGGAGAGTCCGCGGGGGTTGATGCCACGCGGATGAGTATGGTGTTGGTCCCCTCAGGCAATCCCCGCGCGGCCATGGTCGGGGCCAGGGTGATGTTGCTGACGGCAAAGTCGTAGCACAGGCGTCCGGGCTGGGCGCTCTGGTCGCGCAGCAAGCTGATGCTGTAGCGGTAGGCAATCACGGAAAAATTGGCCACGTCGTTGTACAAGGGATCGGTGTGTGCCGCCAACTCGGTGCCGTTGCGCGCACCATCGAAATCCGAGTCGTAGAGCGCGTCGTTGGCCGCGGGATTCGTGCCCATCCGGACCTCCAGGTCGTCGGGGAATCCGTCGGCGTCCGAATCGATCAAGCGGGCATTCGTGCCGAAGTAACGTTCTTCACAGTTAAGTAATCCGTCGCCGTCGTCGTCGAGACGATCGGTGGCCATCCGGCAGTCCGCGTCGCCCGAGAACAGCGGATCGAACCCGGCATTGCTCTGGCGAACCTCCAGCAGATCGGAAAATCCGTCGCCATCGGTGTCAACCAGCAAGGGCGAGGATCCTACCAGTTTCTCCTCGGCGTCCGACAGCCCGTCGCCATCGCTGTCGACCACAGTTTCGCCCTTGACCGGCAGGGCATTCAGATTCATGGCGACCAATTGCTTGAGGACGAAGGTGCGGATGAATGAGGTAAAATCAATATAGAAGAGATTGATTCGCTGGGTGGCATCAAAGGCACGATAGGTGCCGCCGCCCAGCGTGGCCATTTCGGCCAGCAGCTCCTTGGCCTGCAATTGCACGTAGTCCGGCGTGTTCGGCGCAGACAGATACACCGTGTGAAAAGCCAATTCGGCCAAACGCTGTTGCTTCTGCAGGTCCACGATGCCCTGCAAGGACTGGCGAATATCAGGGGGCATTCCATACTCGACGCTGGTCGGAGAAGGCAGCCCGTCCGAGATGAACACGATCACGTAGCGGGCACGGCTGCGCGCGGTCGCGTCCAGCGCGATCATATCTTGCTGTAGCATCTCGTAGGCGGTGTCAAGGGCGCCCACGTAGTTGGTTTCGCCCACGCCGACGTTGAGCGCGGGCAAGCGCAGCTTGACCTCGTCGCTGGACGCGGTGAAGCCGCCCAACTGTCCGGTACTGTCGCGGGTCTGGATGGCCACGCTGCTTTGAAAGGTGATGAGCCCGTATTCCACGCCGTTGCCCGCGGGGTAGGTATTGAGGATGTCCTCCACCGCCTGCGCCCGGCGGGTGAAGCAGGCAGCCTGCGGACACGGATTGGGCATGGGATCCGTGACATTCATGCTCTGCGAGATGTCGACGATGAAGAGGATGCGCACAGGAAACTCGGCCGGCTGCGGGGCCTCGGTGCAGAACTGCCCGTGAATGGTCAAGCGATCGTCGCGAACCGCCGGCTGCTGTGTCGCCGGGTATAGCGACGCATTGGAACAGGCGACCAGCAGCACGGCCCCAAGGGCCAGCCCCAGGCGCATCTATGGGCCTCCGGAACTCGGTGCCACGCCAGCGCCTGCATCTGGGGGCGGCAAGGAGGTGAGATCCTTGCAATCGGTGGTCTGGTCGAAAGTCTCGGCCGGCTTCAAATCCATGCAAGGCGGTGGGAGAGCGGGCGGGGGCGGAGCCGGAGGGCATTGGTCCATCACCGAAACCACGCCATCCGAGGGAGACTTGACCGCGCCGTCCACGTAGCGCACATTCACGCATCCCACCCGGACACGGCCGTAGTCGAGCACACGACCCACCGGTGCCTCGTCGAAGTAGAGCAACACGCGATTCACCCCCAGAGGCGATTGGGTGCCTTTGCCTGTGGTGAGCAACTTGATATGCCGTACATCGAGATGGTAACAGCGCTCTCCTGTGTCCTTGGTGAAGGGCGCCAAATCGTAGAGGTAGCGGGTGGGTTGGTAGCCCGGAGGCGGCGCCACGTTGGGATTGGTGTGGGCGGTAATCTCGTCCAGGTTGCGGTCGCCATCACCGTCCATGTCCCCGAATGCATCGTTGGCATCCAAAGGATTCATTCCGGCGAAGAATTCCAGGCCATCGGGGATGCGATCCGCATCGCTATCGGGCAAGCGTGGATCCGTTCCAAGAAACGCTTCCTCGCAGTCGCGCAGCAGATCACCGTCAGAATCGCCCCGGTTGGTGCAGGGAGTGAGCGGCTTGTTGGGATCCAGCGGATCGAATCCCGAGGCCCGGTTTCGTTCTTCAAACAGATCGGTGTAGCCGTCGCCGTCGCTGTCCGCCGGATCGCTGCAGGTCGGGCCCAGCCCCACGCAGGTCCCTCCGGCCTGTTCATCGTCATCGGTCAGCCCGTCGCGATCCGTGTCGGCCTTCAGGCCGTCACCGACGTCGATGACCGACAGGTTGGTCGCGATCACGCCTGCCAGGGCATTCTCCTCTATGTACGGGGTGTAGTTGATGCTGAGGAAATCGATCTTCGAAGCCGAATCAAATTCGGTGAAGGTGCCCAGACCTTGCTGCGCCATGGCGGTCATCAGCGCCACGCCGCCGTCGTGATCCAGCCCCAAGGGCACGGCGAGCGGGTCAGACGCAGCCTCCGGATCGTAAAGGAAGGCCGTGTGCAATCGGATCTCGCCTATGTGATAGAAATCCTGCAGCCCCATGATGTCGTCCACTGCGCGCAGAATCTGGGGCGTCAGATTGTAGTCAGCTCCCTCTCCCAGGTCAGGATACATGGTGGTTGGAATCGGCGGATCAAAGGCCGTGCTCCAATCCTTGCGGGGCACCGTGCACACCAAGTAGTCGTCCTTGCAGACTGTCGCCCGACAGTGCTGGTGAGCGGGGCACTCGCCGGTACCACAGGGGGTGGGGCTGGCGCTGCACTGGGGATCCGGTGTGCCGTCGGAAAAGAAAACGATGATGTACTTGGATCGAGCCCGCTCGGCGGGTGAACTCGCCACAATATCCTTGGAGATCATCTCGTAGGCGGCGCCCAGCGCGCCCTGGTAGTCGGTTAGCCGATCCGCTTCAGTGAGGACGATGGTACTTAGATCAGGCGGATTGGCGAACCCCGGGGTCTTGCTGATCACCGAATTGAATGTGATTACCGCGAACATGACGGCAGGATTGTCTTGATAGCGAGTCAGCACCGCGTTCACAGCGTCTTTGCGCTTAAAATCTCGGTCGGTTACGCTCATGGAGTCCGAGGTGTCCACCAGGAAGAGAACCTTGACCGGGAACACCGCGTCCGTGTCGGGCGACAGACAGACCTCGCCGGTCAGGTGCAGTTCATCGTCGTAGACCGTGGCGGCCGCGCCGCGAGCCGGTTCCAGACCCACATCGGTGCACGAAGCCAGCATCGCGAGCAGTCCAGGGACTGTCGAGAGGAGTGAGGTCGTCGCGGGTTTGCTGCCTGACAACATGTGCTTCGCTGAAGTGGTCACATCACCTTGTGGTTCAGCAGGGGTTGGCGAGTGACGGACGATGTCTTGCCCTCGCGGCAGAGAAGGCGGCACCGGGCAAAACCTTCTCTGCCACGTCAAGGGACGACTAGCGCCGACGCCGCCAGAGCATCAGGAGGCCCACCCCCAAGACAACCAACAGGCCGGCTGGACGCCGCCCCGAAATCGCGCAGCCGCTGCCACTGTCGATCGGGTCGCCCGTCACCGTGATGGTGAGGTTGGCCTCAGCGTGCTGGACTGACGGCTCGTTCGGGTCGGCCTTCGCCAGATCCGCACTCACGGTCAGGTTGTACTGGCCTGGGTTATGCGGGATCAGCAACGGCCGCTTGTCCCCGTTGCTGGGGGCGCACTCGTAGCCGTCCCCGCAGGTGGCGTCTCCGTGCGGGTTCCTCACCGTGTCGTTGGAACCAGAGGGGGCGATCACGTTCCAGGTGAATGTGACATTGACGCCCTGGCGGTTGGCGAAGAGGGAGAGGTTGATGGTGTCGCCGGTGCTCGCCGTGACCAAGGGAGCCGCAACGACTTGGAACGGGAAGTTGGGATCCAGACACTGGCTTGGATCCGGATTCTTCGCGACGACCATGCAGAAGTAGTCATCGCAGGCGTCGCCAAGACCATCATGGTCCGAATCTTTCTGGTCGGGGTTCGGTACCAGCGGGCAATTGTCGTTGCCGTTGGGTATGCCGTCGCCGTCCGCATCCGGATCGCAGTTGTCGCCCACCCCGTCGCCGTCGGTATCCGTCTGCTTGGGATTGGCCGCCAGGGGGCAGTTGTCGACGTTGTCCAAAATACCATCCCCGTCGGCATCGCCGTTCGGGCAGGTGGTCACGTTGGCCAGGAAGGGACAGGGATCGTCCTTGTTGGGTATGAGGTCGCCATCGATGTCGGCGTCACAGGCGTCGCCTATGCCATCCCCATCTGTGTCGGTCTGCGCTTTGTTGGGAACCAGCGGGCAATTGTCTTGGGCGTTGGGAATGCCATCGTTGTCCATGTCAGGATCGCAGGCATCGCCTATCCCATCCCCGTCGTTGTCGAGCTGATCCTTGTTCGCAACATGCGGACAGTTGTCACATACATCCCCAACCCCGTCGCCGTCGGAATCGGCCTGATCGCGGTTTGGACGGAATGGACAATTGTCGAAATCGTCCTCGTAGCCGTCGCCATCATAGTCGTCCGAGGTGGAATAGGTGAGGCCGATGTCGGTGTTGTTCACCAGGACCGAGCCGCCGCCACCGCCGCCACCGCCGCCACCGTTGTTCTTGGGTGTGCCACAGAAACCGGTGCCGCACTCACCATCAGTTTGCGCCGTCACAGGCAACGCCACCAACAAGACCCCAGCCACGACATTTACCGAAAAGAACCCCGACTTTGTCATCGCATGTCTCCTTTCGTGGCCAGTAAGTTGGACCTCGTCAGTTCATGAGGACAGCTTGATTTTAACATGTCTAGCGGAACCAGATTGCCAATTTTCCTCTTGTTTTTCCACACGTTAACCGACATTGCCTTACTCAGGGGCATCGATACAGACAGCTGCATTTGCAGACTAGCGAACGATGCAACTGACCACAAAAGGCTTCAGTTTCAAATCGCCGTCTCGGTCAGGCTGAACCGCAGGACATAGGAGCAGTAGGCGTCGCTCGACAGCTCGACCAAATGATCGCCCGGCTGGACGGCGTGGATAGGCATGGCGATAATTCCATCATCGCCTGCGACTTGAAAGATGTCGACACCCGCGCTGTCGTACAGTTCCTTCTCGTTACAGCTCGGTTCCGAAACCTCCAGTCGCAGGGACGTGCCGGGATCATGGCGATCGTCGAGGTAGATCTCGAACTTCAGATCGGATTCGGCCGTGGTGCGTACGATGAAGCGGCGGGCGCTGGGGAAATCTCCCTCGAGGTAGTGCCCGGTGTCGAGCACACAGCGGGCTGTGGTTCCGCAAGCGGTGGGAATGCTGTCTTCGCAGACCATAGGATCGCGGCCTATTGTGAAAAACGATTCATTGCCGCAGGCACCCAGCCCGAGCAGCACAAGCGCTAGGGCGATCCGTCTTGTCACTGAGCCTGCACCTTGTCCTGAAAATCGCCATTCAGGGTGCGCCCCGCGGCTGGATCCAACAGGGTGGTGTGGAACCAACCCGTGACGTTCGCGTCAGCAACCGGCTCTTGGTCGAAATGGATCTTGCCAACCTGAAAGGTGAAGTCGGTGGTGGTGGATTCCACGCGCTGGACTACCCCGCGCGGCAGCCCGTTCGCCAGCAGCGCGGTCATGTCGATGTCCGTCCCCGCCACGGGTTGGATATCGCCAATGCTCACGGTGACCTTCACGACCTTGGCCAGCACGGTCTGCCCGGACATGCGCAGGTATTCGACTGAGACCTCATCGTCCGCCGCCCGGATGATCTGTGTCTGGTCGAAGTCCAGGCTGAATACCTGGGATACGCTGCCATACAGGCGGTTGGGTGGATCGCCACAGCTGGCGAGGAAAAGCAGAGGAACCAGAAGAAGAGCTGTGCGCATCAGGGCTCCTTGGCAACACGCAGGATTGCCTTGCTGGCACCTGCAACAAGATCGGTGTAGCTCGACTGGAAGGCAATCACGGCCTTGCCGTTCACGAAAGCCAGTGCGGTGTACTGTCCGTCGCTGACACCACTGTCGCTGCTGATCTTCTGTGTATTCCAGATCCCGGCGCTCCGACGGGCCAAATACAAGCCATCCTTGTTCATGTCGCAGCCCGTGCCCACGCCATAGTCGTTGCAGCGGTAGTAGGCGATGGCAGGATTGCCATTGTCGTCGAAGGCTAGCGATGGGTAGAAACCGGTGACTCCATCGCGATCTACATCAACTGGGGCTGTCCAGGTACTGCCGTCGCTGGATTCGCTGTAGGTCAGAAGCTGGCGCGTATCATCGCAGTAGGCCAGCGCGTGCAGACCCTGACTGCTGACGGCAAAGCCAAGTTGCTCGTGGATTGTTCCCACGAATAGCTGCTGCGACTCCCAACCCTGGTCGGTCTGGTGGTCCAGCCAGATAGCCGGCTTGGTCATGTTGTAGTGGACAACTGCGGCTTTGCCGGTTGGCGAAAAGCCGAGACGGATATAGCTGCCGCCGCCGCGGGCCACGTCCACTGTATAGATAGAATACGCACCACCGATCGCGAACTCCACATCCGAGCTGTTTAGGTCCGTGTCTGCAAATCCAAAGTGCAGATCGCGAAACGCCACGGCCAGATTGCCCGAAAACGGATCGAGTGCCACCGCAGGCCAGTAGCCGGTGGCATCGCCTTGATTGCACACGTTCTGGGCCGCACAATTGGCCGCCTGGTCAGCCGGCATGCCGCTCGACTGCGAATTCGCTGCGATGTCGCTCGGCGTGCCCAAGACCCCGCCGCTCACGCTGGCCAGCATGAGATCCGAAGCCCCGCAGCGAAAACTCGCCGACGGACCGCCGGTATAGGCCAGCACCGGCTCGCCCGTG
>PMJE01000191.1 GCA_003157315.1 Myxococcales bacterium
CCTGCTGGCCGAGCACCACCTCGCCCAACACCAGGCGGTCCTGCTGCGTGCGCTGAGTGTGCGCGCCACGGTGTGGAGTGCTACCCCCGCCAACTATCGCCACCTCTTCCACAAGCTCAAGTTTCTCCGTCTGCTCTATCGCATCGAGCTTCTGCCCAAGCACACCGGCTATCGCCTGCACATCGACGGCCCCTACAGCCTCTTCGAGTCGGTGACCAAGTACGGACTTCAGCTCGCTCTGGCCTTGCCGGCGCTGATGGCCTGTGACCGTTTCACGATCGAGGCAGAGCTGCGCTGGGGACGGGAACGGCGTCCCCTGCACTATGCCCTACGCGGCCCACTGCCGGGGCCATTCTCCGACGGGAATGCAGCGCCTCATCGCGAGACTGCGGTCGACCAATTTCCCGATGAAGTCGCCGCACTGCTTGCCGATCTCTCTGCCCTGCCCGGTCCCTGGCGGCCAGCCCCCAGCCACGCGATTCTCGATCTCCCGGGCATCGGCCAGTGCGTGCCCGATGTGCAGTTCGTGCACCAGGAAACCGGTCAGACGGTCTATCTGGAGGTGCTTGGCTTCTGGAGTCGCGACGCCGTCTGGAAACGCATCGAATTGGCGCACAAAGGGCTGGCGGCCGTGGTGTTTGCGGTCAGCAAGCACCTGCGGGTCAGCGAGGCGGCCCTCGACGAGGGGTTGCCGGCCGCGCTCTACGTCTATGCCCGCGTGATGAACGCCCACGCTGTTCTCCAGCGTGTGCAAGAAGTCGCGGCCCGGACAAGCGGTCCCACGCCGCATTGATGGAGCATTTGGGCTAGGGCCTGGTAGCCTGAAGCAATTCCGCGTAAGGAGTCTTTCGCATGCTCGTCCGCCCCATCTCCGCTGTCCGTAGCTTTGCCTTGGCCGCCGCTCTCGCGTCGCTATCCTGCGCCAGCAAGCCGACCTCCGGCGGGCCTGGGACCTACCGCGGCGTCATGGTCGGCGCCGTCGAGATCGGGATCCTGCAGGTCACGGTGGAGCAGACGGCGAGCGGCCCGCTTCCCGCCAGTGGCACCGTCGATCTAGGCGATGCAGTGGTATCCCTTTCGGGCACGCTCGACCAGTCGAGTGCCAGCCTCTCGCTTTCTTCACCTGCCGGCTACCAGCTGGCCGGCGACTCCCGATCTGGGTACGTGACAGGCTCATACCAGGATCCCCAGGACGCCGGCAGGTTCGCCCTGTATATGGATCCTGCGGATGGCAGCTCGGTTCAACTGTTCTGTGGCAGTTTCGTCTCGACCGCCACCACCGGCTCCTCGCCCAGCCCATTCGCCGTCACGGCCCTGCCCTCGGGAGACGCTATTTGCGTTGGAGCAAACATTACTTGGCGGGGGACCTTGGACGCAAACGACACGCTCGCGTGCGAAAACAATGGTGGCCTGTTTTATGGAAACGTGGAAGCCGACGGGGGCAACCAATGGGGCACAGGCGTTGACAACAACGGCAATGGTAACTACGGCACCTGGACGGTTGCGCCATGTGGCAATGGCGCGTCCGACGGGGGCGTGTCAATCGACGCGGACAACGGCCCAGACTCCGGGGCTAGCGGCACCGACGTCGGCCCAGACGCCCCGGCCTTCGACGCGGACAACAGCCCAGACGCCGGGGCCAGCAACGCCGCCGACGGTGACGTGGACTAGCCTTCCCTAGGTTTCCCTTGAGCGGGCGGCTGCGGTATAGAGTCGTCCTGTAGTTCCATGAGAAACTCTGTCTTACCCTTCCTTTCCAACGCGCGAATCGTAATCGCCACTCTTGCCGTTCTGCTGCCGACGACCACGGCGCCGGCAACGGGTGCCCCTGAATCCAAGAAAGCGAGCAAGCCGCCCAAGAGTGAAAGTTCCACACCCGGGGAAGAAGCGGCCGGCGACTCCAAGACGACGGCAAGCCCCATGGCCGTGCTGAAGAAGTCCGACGGCGCGCTAAAGAAGCTGTTTGCACGCCGGCCGCCGTCGTGGTCGCCCGAGGCCGACGCCAAGCGGGAAGAGATGCGCAAAATTGTGGCTGGCTTCCTGGATTTCGAGGAGCTGGCGCGCCGTTCTCTCGCACGACACTGGGACGGCCTTTCCGCCAAGCAGCGAACCGAATTCGTCGCGACGCTACGCGACCTGATCGAACGCAGCTATATCAAGCAGGTCCACGGATCGCCGAACTACGACATGGCGTTCGAGAAGGAAACCATCGACGGCCAAGAGGCCGACGTGACCGCCACCCTGCACAGCGTCACGCGGGGCAAGAAGGTGGACGTGGCGATGGAATACAAGCTCCTCATCAAGGAANNTACGACGTCATCACCGACGAACAGAGCATGCTAGAAAACTACCGGGCCGAGTTCGGCAAGATCATCAACAAGGAATCCTTCGATGCCCTTCTCAAGCGCATGAAGAAGAAGTTGGAAGAAAAGGAATGAGGAACAGAACCGCGTCGATGGGATCAACTGACGGCGCGCGCCGAATGTGACAAACTGGGGCCGTCTCGTGCGCAGGTCCACACTATTTCCTCTGCTTCTCGCTTCGCTCAGCGCCCAGGCTGCGCTCGCGCAGTCCAAGACCCAGACTGACAGCCCGTCCGCGCCAAATGGCAAGAACCCGGCCGCGCGCACCGGGTCAGTCCCAGGTGCCGGCGAGCGCGCAGGTGATCCGACCGCGCCCCCAGCAAAGGCGCCGGACCCAGCTCCAGCCCCACCGCCGGAGCCCCTACCTGCTTCGCCGCCGAAGGCCCTGGTGCCCCCGGCCGCGCCCGTCGGACCGCCACCGGCAGGCGGACTCGTCCCTCCTGGGTCGACCTTGCCCCTGATTCCCGTTCACCCAGACCAGTACCCAACCACCGCGCGCGTCGCGATAACCGAATTCCAGGTGACCGGCGAGGACGCCTCGCGTGCCCTGGCCATGAGTCTGCAGGATGGCTTCGTGGTGGGCCTCAACCGCGCAGCGCCTATCTACGCCCTCGATTCGGTCGATGTCGCTCGCTACGTAGACATCTTCCCTGAGCTGCAGAAGTGCGAAGGCTCGATCTGCATCAAGCGTCTGGGCCAGATGCTGGACGTCAGCCACATCCTGCGCGTCACCGTCGCGGTGACCGGAAACAGCTACGACATGACCGCACGTCTTTTCAGCACTGAAGGTCAATCGCCCGCGGACGTGCCCATCGACACGCAAACCCGCTTCTGCCCCGTGTGCACGGTCGACGAAGCCCGGCAGAAGATCATCCAGCTTGGTGACGCCATCAAGGCTCCGGTCGAACTTTGGCTGGCCCAGCAACGCCCGCCACCACCACCACCACCGCCACCCTCATCCTGGCGCCGTCCCATGGCTGCCACCGGCATCGCGCTGGGCTTCGCCACCATCGTCGCGGGAGGCGCGGTGCTGGCCAATTCCGGCAACGGCAGCAAGAAATGGCCAGCCGTGGCCGGTGTCCTGATCGGGATCGGTGCCAGCGTGGCCGCGGTCAGTTGCTACGTGCTGATCGCGCCGGCTGATACCCCGAAGTCCGTCCCCAAGATCGCTGTGGGCGGAACCTTTTAGGGCTCGTCCGGAAATTAGTGATACGAGTTCGGCGACGAGGCGCCCGGCTGGCGAGGCGCGAGGAGGAGGAATACTCGACGTATTGCGACGACGAGCAACGAAGCCAGCCGGGATGGATCGGCGGCGAAATCGTATCGATCATTTCTGGACGAGCCCTTAGGATACTGGCGCGCCCAGCACTTGCAGGAGCCGGGCAAAACTCGGGAAGGAGGTTGCGATGTCCTGGCTGGGCACCTCGGTTGCGTCGTCGGCGACCAATCCCAGAATAGCGCCCGCCATGGCGATGCGGTGATCGCCGTCCGGCTGCACGCGGCCACCCAGCGAAGGGTTTCCCCCTGTGCCCGTGACAGAAAATCCGTCCGGGGCCTCACGAACCGTCATGCCAGCGCGCTGCAATTCGCGCGCGATGCAGGCGATACGGTCCGATTCCTTCACGCGCAGTTCGCGCAGATCGCAGAACTCGGTGGTGCCTTTGGCCATGGCCGCCGCTACCGCCAGCGCCGGAATCTCGTCGATGGACCGCAGGGCCAGCTCCCCCGCAACCGTGATGCCGCGCAGCGGTTTTCCGGCCCAGCGCGCGCGCACACTGCCAACCGGCTCGCCCATTGCCTGGCCGGTGGCCTTGATCTCGAGGTCAGCCCCCATCGCGACTAGGGCATCGAGCACCCCGGTGCGGGTGGGGTTGAGCCCCAGGTTTTCCACCGTCACGTCGCTCTCCGGCACGATGAGCGCGGCGACCAGGAGAAACGCTGCAGAAGACAGGTCGCCCGGCACGCTCACCGGGCCCGCGCGCAGGCGGCCGTTCCATCCCGTGGGGTCCACCACCACACGCCGTTGTTCCGGCTCGGCACTCACCGGCGCGCCAAGGAAACCCAACATGCGCTCGCTGTGATCGCGGGACAGGCCCGGCTCGCTGATGACGGTTCGGCCGCTGGCCTGCAAACCAGCCAGAATCAAAGCGCTCTTGAGCTGCGCGCTCGCCACCGGAAGCTGGTACTCGATGCCCCGCAACGCCCCACCCCGCACCGTGAGAGGCGGAAACAGATCATTGCTATGGGAACCCTGAGAGGGGTCTTGCCGGCCGTCAATGGTAGCGCCCATGCGTCGCAAGGGCGTGGCCACCCGGGCCATCGGCCGGCGTGAAAGCGAGCGGTCGCCGGTCAGGGTGGACACGAACGGCCGGCCCGCCAGTAGCCCGCACAAGAGGCGCATGCTGGTGCCGGAATTCCCGCAATCGAGCGGGGCAGCAGCCTCGCCCAGCCCGGCGAAGCCAACCCCATCCACGCGCACGTCCGTACCCGCCTGCGCGATGGGCACGCCTAGCGCACGCAAAGCGGCCACGGTGCTGACGTTGTCGCCGCCCAGGCCCAGGCCACTGATCTCGACCGGGCCATCGGCGAGCGCGCCGAACAGCAGCGCACGATGCGAGATGGACTTGTCCCCAGGCACACTCACCGTGCCCCGGAGTGCGGGACTGCGGCTGACCTGCAACAGGGGCTCCGAACTCGAGTCTTGGTGTTTCATCGAGTGTTTCCTTGCGAAGCTTCCTCGCCCTTGCCCGCCATGCTGGCACGACGGCGCGCAAGCTCGGCCGCCACCAGCGCCATGCGGTCAGCGATCTCCGCGCGCTGATCCTCGGGAATGCTCAGCCTTGCTTCCACTCGGTTCTCGCGGGTTGCAAAGCGGACGCCGTCCAGGATGGGCTGCAGGCCCAGGACGAAAACCAACGGCCGGGTGCGCAGTTCGCGCAGCGCCGCGGACACACGGGCGGCCAGGTCCAGCGCCTGCTGGTGGGTGGACACCAGCCCGACCAGGGCCACATCCAGATCGCTGCCCAGGTCGAGGCGCGCCCCGACTTGTTCCAGCGTCCCGCCCTCGCCCATATCAGCCTCAAGCTGTGCGCGCATGGTCGGATTGACCCGCACGGCGACAGCCAGCGCCGGCGGCCGCCGCGACGGGCCCCTGCTCTCACGTAGCGTGGCCTCCAGAGCGGACAACCACGACTCGCTGGCCGCACTGCGGGCCAGGCCAAACCCACAGTCGATGCTGGCACGAACCGCCACCAGCGGACCGGACACCACGGTTCGCTTGGTAAGAAAAGCCAGCGCCTCCTCGCCCTCGGCCAGCACCCCGACGCCCCGGTAGTCGGACGCCGCGGCCTGGGGATGTTGGCCCCGGAAGGCCGCGCTCAGACGCTCGCGATCCATGCGCCCCTGTGCCACCAGGATGCTCGCACCCTCGCGCAAAGGCGGAACTGTCGCGTAGAGGAGATGGTCCACATCGTCGATCTCGTCAAACCCGCGCGACGCAGCCCGAGCCGCGCGCTCCTCCGGAGCCGTCTTGGTCAACGCCGCCTTGGTCCAAGCTGATTCGCGGAGCTGAGTCATGTCCGCCCAAACCAGAAGCTCTGCCTCGGCAGGCGCCAGCGCCCAAAGATCGTCGTCGTCGGCAGCGCTACGCGTGGCTGCCGGAACCACCGACGGTCCTGGCAAAGCCGGGCTGGCGCAGGATGCGACCAGCAAAGCGCCAATCGCGCCAAGCAAGACACCCGTGGAACGCAGTATGCCCACCCTCACTTCACCAGTCGCTGGCGGCAGGCCTGCCCGAGGGCCAGCGCCGCTTCCAGCGCGGTTGCATCCCCGGCCGCCATGGCTGTGCCGATGCTGCGCACCCGCTCTTCCAATTGATGCACCAGCGGCAGCAGATGCTCCCGGTTGGCGAGGAGAATATCCCGCCACACCTGCGGGCTGGACGCGGCGATGCGAATCGTATCGCGCAGGCTGGTGAAGGGCCTGCCGGCTAGGGCATTCGACTCGACCAACGGGAGCGCATTGGCAAGGCTAGCCGCCAAGGCATAGGCGGCCACATGGGGCAAGTGGCTCACCGCCGCCATCAGGCGATCGTGCAACGACGGCTCGATGGACGCCACCTGGCAGCCAAGACCCTGCCAGAACTGGGCCGCCGCCCTTGTCGCCGCAGAGCTGGTGTGCTCAGTCGGACACAAGAAGCACACCCGACCCGCGAAAATTTCGGGGTCGGCGGCTGCCACGCCCACATACTCGGCTCCGGCCATCGGATGACATCCCACGAACCGTCCTCCGGGTAACGCCGCATCGGCCTCCACCACGACCGGCTGCTTGACGCTGCCGACGTCGATGACCGTCGTGGTGGGCGCCAGCCTCCCGGCGATGCGACGGACGAGTCCCACCAGGCTCAGCACCGGCGCGGCCAGCAAGACCAACGACGCTCCCTCGGCTGCGGCTTCGGCACTCTCCGCCATATCGTCGACCACGCCGCGTGCGCGAGCCAACCGTCCAGCTTGGGAGTCGACATCGTAGCCCATCACCTGGCCGACCAGTCCAGCCCGTCGTGCGGCCAGGGCAGCAGAGCCCCCGATGTAGCCGACACCGATGAGCGCCAAGCGAGAAAATGGAACGTTGGAATCCACGCAGCAGGAACACTACCAGGTTATGCGGCCCAAGTCGGCGTGTCTGAGACCCGCCGAATCGTAGGCGGATCTCCGAGCCTCAGGTGGCATCGCCCAACAGCGCCTCCAGTCGAGTTCGGTCGAAGCCAACCAGCAAACGACCGCGCACGTCGATGATGGGCACGCGGTCGGCTGGGATTCCCAGGCGCGCGGCCTTGTGTTGCAACTCGCGCGCGGCGGATTGATCGTTTTCGATGTCCTTGTAGGCGAAAGGAATGTGCTTGGATGCCAGGTACTGGCGCGCCGCCTTGCAGGCCCCGCACCAGGGCGTACCGTACAGGATGACGACCGGCGAGTCGCCTGCCCCTGTGAGCCCAGCGTCCGGCCCGGCTTCCTCGGGTTCTTCGGGCAGGACCGGGCCGTGCGGGCCGGCGAGCGCGCTGGAATCGCCCGGCGGCAACTGCGCCAACGCCCCGGTCTCGAATGCCTCGCGGGACATGGCCCGTGCCCGCGCTTTGCCGTTGGCAAGCACCTCGCGCAGGTCCACGACGTAGACCATGGAAGTATCCTGCCGCTCGGCCACGCCCTTGGCCGGGTCGATGACCCGCACTAGACGCCGGGCAACCTCGGGTACTGAATCGGGCTTGTCGGTCGTGGCAAAGTTACCGTTGGGCTCGACGTGGGTGAAGAGCAACCCCGAAGAATCCTTGCTCACGTCGAACGCTGGCAACTCGGCCCGCGCAGTAGGTGGTGGAGCCGGCGGCGCGCCCTTCCTGCACCCGCCGGCCAGCGCAAGCACCACCAGCAAGAACAACCTTTGAGCGCGCGAATCTGAGCGCCATCTCCGCATCGTCTTGTCGCTTTCAACTCGCATCGCTACGACTACTTCGCCTTGTGTTTCTTGCGACGGGGTGAATCTGGCAAAGTGGCGGTGGACATCTTGTCTACCGCCACGCTGACTGCCTGCTTGAGCGCGCTTGCCAGGGCTGTCTTCCTCAGGTTCTCCACGTCGCTTTCCATGCGTCGTTCGGAAAAGTCGCCGGTGAGCGAAGCCTCGCCGTCACCAGTGAAGTTGAGCTTGCCTCCTGGGTAGGTCGTGCCGTACACACCCAGCTTGACCTGGATGGCCATCTGCCTGTCGCGTCTGCCCGGCGCAGGCGGCTTGATCTCCTGCTTGAAGTTCATGATGCGCAGGTTCACCTGGAATCCCCTCAATCCTCGCTTCTTCATTTCCGCAAATGCGGCGGCCTCGCCCTCGGCGCCACCCAGGTCCTGGGTGAACTCGGACCGGGCCGATATCTCCTTTGCGAGGAGATCTTTTGCTAGCGGAATAATTGTGTTATCTTCAGATGTTATATTACTTATAGTGAAGTAATACTTTGGCTTTGGCTGGTCCCCGCTGGCGCGACCGACGAAGCTGGTTGCCACGGTCAGCATTCCAGCCAAAGCAGCGACTCTTGGGATATGCATGGTCACGCCCTCCATTTGGGTTGTTGTTGATTGCGGCCAGCATTGGCTGCGCCCCATTCCACCACAGACTGAGCCGACGCGGAAGTCGGCAATAGCGCGACGACCTGAGTGGACAAGCAGCGCGTTTTTGCTTAGCGTGATCTCATGCTGATCCTGACGCTGGCCGAGAAAGGTGGAGACTCCAAGGATCTCAGCTTTGACAAAACTGAGATCCGCGTGGGAAGGGTCCGGGACAACGACATCGTGCTGCCCAAGGGCAACGTGTCCAAACACCATTGTCGCCTGCTGCTTCAGAATGGCCAGCTCGTAGTCGAAGACCTGGGCAGCACCAACGGAACCTATGTGAACGGCCGCAAGATCGCCGAGACCACGTCGATCGGCAGCACGGACAAGGTCTTTGTTGGCGATTTCGTCATTCGCATCGCCAGCGGAGCTCGCGCAGCCGAGTCGCCAATAAGCCTCACGCCGCCGCCCTATTCACCCTCGGCGCCTGAAGCCGGCTCGCTCAGCTCCGCCCTGCCTCGGCGGCCCCCTCCGCCTCCACCGCGACCCGCAGCCCCACACGGCGTCGATGAGGGTTCCGGGCCCCTGCCCGCGCGCGGGTTTTCGCCCCACGCTCCACCGCCGCCGCCGCCACCGCCACCCCCCAGACGAGAAAGCAAGGTCATACCGGTTGCGGCGGCTGAGGCTCCCCTAGCGCCTCCGCTGCCTACGGAAATCAGTTTGGACGACGAAGATGACCTGGCCAGCCCTGCACCGCGGCTTAACCTCCCCCCGCTCAGGCCCCCAGTTCCCATCCCGACGCCTTCGCCGGACGAACCCATGACCAATCCCCGGGGCACGCCTTTGCCCCAACTGCTGCATGAGGCAGAGCGACCCACGCTGGCCCCGCCGCCTGCGCCGGTATCCCCGGTTGCCCCTCCCCCGCCCGTCCATCCCCCGGTCGGCGGGCATCGCATGCAGGAGCCGGTTGTGCCCCCGGCCGCCCCTGCCCCGTCTGTCCCTCCTCCAGCGCCGGTGCAGTCGAGTGCGGACCACCCGCCCTGGTTAGCGCGCTTGCTGGGCAGCGAGGGCGCAACCGCTGTGTTTTTTGACGGAACACAGTCGACAGAAGTTGAACGCAACGGCCATCGAGAAGCGGCCACCGTCGCGCCCGCCGATTTGGCGGCGCTGCCGGAGCATCTGCGCAGGCTGGCTTCCAAGGGCGTGCCGCGACCAGAGCCCGATGCGCCGGTCATCGACGCAACCCTGGCCGATGGCACACGCATCACGGCCCTCTTCCCGCCCCTTTGTGACCGTCTGCACGCCTGTATCCGACGGCCGAATGTCGGCCGCAAGACCCTGGAAGAGCTGGTGGCCGAAGGGAGCCTTTCGCCTGAGATGCAGCAAGTCCTCGAAGCATGCGTAGGCACTCGGCAGAATCTGCTTGTCGTGGGCGACCGCCCCGCTTGCGACCTGGTCCTGGGCACCTTGGCCTGGTCGCTCGATCGAGTGGCACGCGTGGTGGTTTTGGCCGAGACCGTCAGCCCGCCGGCCAGCGCGGCCGCCTGGCTGAAGCTGGCGGTCGCTGCCAGCAATCCTAACCTGGTGGCCGCCGCGGTGGCGCTCCGACCTGACTATGTCGTCGCGGACGCGGCGGCCTCGCTACTCCTGGGCGATCTGCTGCGAGAATGCGCCCGGGGGCAAGACGGCGCCCTCGCCGCGCTAATCGCCCGCTCGGCAAACGATGCCCTCTACCAACTGCGGGTGATGGGCGCGGCCCGTGGGCCGTCCTCTACGCCGAATGACCTGCTCGGATCCAGTCTCGACGTGCTGGTCCATGCCGTCACTCAGACTGACGGGAGCGTCCGGGTCATGGAGATCGCAGAACCCACTTTGGGCTCCGCTGGTGAGCTGCGCGCCGAGACCCTCTTGGCCTGGCAAAGCAAAGGCAGGGGCAAGGGTCGCTTCATCGCCACTCGCACCCCATCACGCCTGGCTGGCAAGTTGGAGGCCGGAGGGGTAAGCGTGTCAGATGTTGTGTTGCAACGCTAGGCGCGTGGGGAGCCAGAGTGCGGATCGGCCAGCGCGCCCGTGAACGGTAAGGTGAGCGACTAGCGTATCGCGGGCCGCTCACGCGCACGCTTTCCGCCTTCCGCGCACCCCACACGATCTCGCTCACGCCCACGCTCTCGCGAGCAGCGACCCGCGGGCCGGCCCTTCGGGCGGTCCGGAATTTCCCGACATGCTATGGCCAGGACTGCCGTGTTCATGATACATGGACGCGACACAAGGCACGCTGGAGCTGGGCCGATGACAGCCGACTGCCGCGACACAACCTCTGCGCCCTTGTTGTCAGTGCCCACATGAGCGCCCTGAATCTCAACCAAATCATCCTGATTGTCGTGGTGGTGGCCGCTGCCCTGGCCTTCGACTTCATCAACGGATTTCACGACGCAGCCAACTCCATCGCAACCGTCGTTTCGACTCGCGTGCTGACGCCATTCCGCGCAGTGCTGTGGGCGGCATTCTTCAATGTCATTGCCTTCGCACTCTTCAAGCTCCACGTGGCAGGCACCATCGGCAAGGGGATCATCGACCCTGGCGTGGTCGACGTCGCCGTGATCATTGGCGCCCTGGGCGGAGCCATCACCTGGAACCTGCTCACCTGGTGGTGGGGCCTGCCGTCCAGTTCGTCCCACGCCCTGGTGGGCGGCCTGATCGGCGCGGGCGTGTCGAAGGCCGGGCTCGGCATCCTGGGCTGGCAGAAGATCGGAAGTACGGCTGCTTTCATCTTGCTGTCGCCCATGATCGGCTATCTTGCCTCGTCGATACTCGCGGTCAGCGCCTCTTGGCTCTTTCGCAACGTCACGCCCGGGCGCGTGGACAGGTGGTTCAGGCGCCTGCAGCTCGTGTCCTCGGCCATGCTCAGCGTCAACCACGGTGGCAACGACGCACAGAAGACCATGGGAATCATCGCCGTGCTGCTCTACTCGCAGGGCCTGTTGGGCGAGGAATTCCACACTGCTGGTCACATTCCAACCTGGATCGTCTTTTCGTGCTACTTGGCCATGGGTCTTGGCACCATGGCGGGTGGCTGGCGCATCGTGAAGACCATGGGCATGCGGCTGACCAAATTGCGTCCATTTACCGGATTCTGCGCTGAAGCCGGCGGCTCGCTGGCCATCTTCATTGCGACGTCCATGGGAATTCCCGTGTCGACTACGCACACCATCACCGGTTCCATCGTTGGCGTGGGCTCCGTGTCCAACCCAGGCCGCGTCCGCTGGGGAGTGGCCAGCCGTATCTTGTGGGCCTGGATCTTCACCATTCCGGCATCAGCCGCCATGGCCGCTGCGACCTACTTTCTGGCCCGCGCCCTGGGCGTCGCTAGATAGACTTCACGGCAATGCCACTTCGCCGGCGGCCACGAAAGGGCCCCCGGTGTCGCGCCCGCGCAGCACTGCCGCCAGCTTCCTGGCCCCGGCAGGCACATCCACCACTAGCTCAGCGCCGGGCGCGAGTGTCGCGGCAACTTCGCGCAGCTCACGCCGATGCCCGCTCCCGTCTTCGGCGAACAAGCGCACGGTTCCGCCCTGCTTGACATCACCGCCCAGGCGAACCGTGACCCTGGCTTGTGCGACCGTCATCTCAAGGGTTGCGCGCAGTAGGTGATCGAGCAACCCGGCCGCATAGCCGGCGATTTCGGGCAGGAGCGCACGCGCCATGTCCGCATAGACGGCGTCATCGAGGAGGAAGCGCACCTGCGTCCCGTTGTTTTCGTAGGCGAGCACGCGATGGCCTTCCACGGCCAGATAGCGGCGGTGTTGCGCCGGCCTGAGCGTCAGTGAAGACACCGTTGGCGAGGAATAGGCAAGCGATTCGCGCGCCCGGCGAACCACGTCGTCGACCCTGGTGTCCCGGTCGATCGAAACATCGCCAGGAATCGTGCCCTCGGAGAAGAAGCGACGCTGGGTGCGATTCGCAAGTCCCTTGCCATCGGCGGAAGCGAAAAAGCTGGTCACGTCCGGGCGAGACACCGGCCCGGCAGCCGGGGGAAGCCCGGTGCGGCCGTAGTGCTCTGCCACGAATTGCTCGTAGGACGAACCATCGTCCCCCTGCAGGAAGGCAACCCGGAAGTCGTCGCGCACGTAGGCCGGCTGCCCGGCATCCTCGAGCACCGCCATCACCCCGCCCAACGCCAACAAGGCCCGCACCAGGGCCAATTCGCGCGCGCGTGGCTCAGCCAAGCTTGCCGCACGCTCCCAGTTGTCGAAGAAGACGGGAAAGCCCAAATCGTTGCTGGGTGACCCAATCCAGTCGAGGGCGGACTTGCCGTCCAGGGTGAAAGCCGTGCCCGTGGCCAGCCCACGCACGCTGGTGCCGCCGTCGAAAAGCAGGCGCAGGCTGTGGGCGACACCTGACAACCC
>PMJE01000514.1 GCA_003157315.1 Myxococcales bacterium
GTTCGGAGACTACGACGTGGACGGCGTGACCACCGCGGCGGTTCTTACCACCATGCTGCGCGCTTTCGGGGCGCAGGTGGTCGCGCGGGTGGCGCATCGCTCGTCGGGCTACGGCCTGTCGCCGGCCGATGCCACGCGCTTTCTCGACCAGGGCTGCACCCTGGTGGTGACCGGCGACTGCGGCACCACCGACGCAGATGCGGTCGAGATCTGTCGCGCCCGTGGCGTCGACGTCATCGTCATCGATCACCACCACGTCCCCTCGGGACCATCAGCCGCCTACGCGCTGCTCAACCCGCATCGCAGCGACGACAATTTCGCATTCAAGGGCCTCGCCTCGTGCGGGGTGGCGTTCTATTTGGCGGCAGCCTTGCGCACGCGTTTGCGCGGGCAGGGGCACCCGGCGGCCGAGGCCTATGATCCACGCGAAGTCTTGGACTTGGTGGCGCTGGGCACGGTTGCAGACATGGTCCCCTTGCGCGAGGAGAATCGCATCCTGGCCTCCATTGGTCTTCGTGATCTGGCGGAGTTTCGTCGTCCCGGGTTGCGCGCTCTGTCCGAAATTGCGGGTGTCGACCACGGCTCGGTGATCACCTCCGATGTGAGTTACCGTTTGGCTCCGCGCCTCAATGCGGCCGGTCGGCTGGGCGACGCGCAGGTGGCCCTGGATCTCTTGCTTGCCTCTGACGCGGCCGAGGCCGGCCGGCTGGCCGGCGAGCTCGACGACATGAATCGGCAGCGGCAGAAGATCCAAGACCAGATATGGACCGAGGCGGTGCGCGCGGCGGAGGAGTTCCCCAACGATGCAGCCCTGGTGCTGGGCGCCGAGGGCTGGCACCAGGGCGTGGTCGGCATCGTGGCGGCCAAGCTGGTCGACAGATTCCACAAGCCAGTAGTGGTGGTCGGCTTCAAGGAGGGCAGTGGCCGGGGCTCCGCACGAACCGTGGGAGGGCTCGATCTGTACGAATCGCTGGCGGCTTGCCAGCAACATCTCACGGTGTTCGGGGGACATGCAGCGGCGGCAGGTTTGGGATTGTCGGCCGCGCAGCTGGAAGCATTTCGTGCCTCGTTCGTCGCCCAGGCTCAGCGGCATTTCGACGGACGCCCGGAAGACTCCGCCCTGGAGGTGGACGCAGTTGCTGACCTGGCTGAGCTGGATCTCCGCCAGGTCGAGGAATTGGAGCGGCTGGCGCCGTTCGGCGCGGGCAACAGCGAGCCGCTCTTCGCTCTACCCGGTGTGGTGGCGCTCTCGACCCGGGTGGTGGGCACGTCGCACTTGCAGATCACGTTGGCTTGCGGTGCGGCCGTCAGCCATGCGATAGCTTTTGGCATGGCAGATCGCGATCCAGGCCAGGGCGCCCAACTCGACATCATCGGCACGGCCGAGGTGGACAGCTTTAGGGGAAACCGGCGGCCGCGCGTGCGGGTCAAGCATATCTTGCGGAGGACGTCGTGAGCGAGCAGCGCGAAGGCGACGAAGAACTGCGCAAAGGCCTCTTTGCCACCATGCCGCGCGGAACCGTCACGCGTGTCTTCATCCTGTGCGCCCTTCTGGCTGGGGTGGTTCTGCTTCAGCGCAAGGCCGGCGCGATAGCGGGCTGCATGAATCAGACCTTCATGCTGCCCCAGACGCGCGTTACAAGCGGGGCAACGGGCGACGCATCCGCGCGCGGTCCCATCCACGTGCGCGTGCAGGTGCCGGAAGCAGCAACACGATGACTGCGGTTGGCACACCCTTGGTTTGGGGCCTGTTCGCCGCGGTGGTGGCCGTCGCTCTGGCAATTGACCTGGGCGTGTTTCACCGCGAGGCACGCCCCATGCGCATGCGCGACGCCGCCATCTGGGTCGCGGTCTGGTGTTCGCTGGGCCTGGCTTTCAACCTTTTCATCCTGAAACGTTTTGGCGTGCGCACGGGGCTGGACTTCTTGCAGGGCTGGCTGCTCGAGCTGGCTTTGTCTGCGGACAACGTGTTCGTCTTCGTGGTCATCCTGTCGTATTTCAAGGTCAATCCAAACGTGCAGTACAAGGTGTTGTTCTGGGGCATTCTGGGCGCAGTCATTTCCCGCGGGTCCTTCATCATCGCGGGGGCCGCGACCATTCACGCATTCCATTGGGTGCTCTATCTGCTTGGCGCATTCTTGGTGGTCACGTCGATCAAGATCCTGGCCCAGGAAGACAAGCCGGTCGATCCCTCGCGCAATCTGGTTTTGCGCCTGTTTCGCCGTCTGGTTCCCATCACGCCAGACTATTTGGGCGCGCGTTTCTTCGGACGGCATGAAGGACGCCTGATGGCGACGCCGCTTCTGGCCGTGCTGGTGGTGGTGGAGGCGGCCGATGTGATGTTCGCGGTGGATTCCATTCCGGCAATCTTCGGGGTGACCACCGATGTGTTCATCGTGTTCACCTCGAACATCTTTGCCGTGCTCGGCCTGCGCTCGCTCTACTTCTTGGTCGCGGGACTGGCGCAGAAGCTCGTCTATCTCAAGTACGCTATCTCGGCCATCTTGGCCTTCATTGGCATCAAGGTCATGGCCCAGCCGCTCTTCCAGATCCCCGTGCTGATTTCGTTGGCCGTGGTGGTTGGGCTGCTCGCGGTGGCCACTGCAGTGTCGCTGCTCTTCGGGCCGAAGCGCGCGTGAGAAGTTAGCTGTTTCTCACAGAGGCACAGAGGCCGCAGAGGAGGATGAGCCGGATCGGAAAGGGAAGGGTTGGGCCTGTCCGATCCGAACCCCTTCTTCCCATCCGATCTCTGTGTTCTCAGTGCTCTCTGTGAGAACAAGCTAACTATCTGCCCGCAACAATGAACGTACGCCCAGCACCACGTCCAGCTTGCGGATATCCGCGACGGCTTTCTGCATCGCGGACTCGCGCACTTCGTGGGTCAGGATGACCAGCTCGGCCTCCTTGCCGGTGGCTTCCTTCTGCTTGACGCCCGCGATGCTGACTTGGCACTCGCCAAATATCTGGGCGATGGTCGCCAGCACGCCAGGCCGGTCCTTTACCTCGAGCCGCAGGTAGAACTTGCTCACCACGTCGCCCATGGGGACCACGTGTTTCTTGCGCGCCCCGAAGTTCATGCGCGCGCTCACCCCGCCCTGGGGATGGTGCACGGCCAGGTCGATGATGTCGCCCAGAATGGCCGATGCGGTGGGCAACGCGCCGGCGCCGCGGCCGTAGAACATGACGTCACCCACGTAGTTGCCCCGCGCGAACACGGCGTTGAAGGAATCGCTGACCGCGGCGAGCGGATGGTCGCGCCGGATCATCATCGGGTGCACGCGCAACTCGACGCTCTTCTGGTCGTGCTCGATGGCGATGGCCAGCAGCTTGATGACATAGCCGTATTCNNTAGTCGACCGCGGTGTTGAAGGCCAAAGCGGCCAGGATGGCCAGCTTGTAGGTGGCGTCGTGGCCGTCTACATCCGCAGTGGGATCAGCCTCGGCATAGCCCAGTTCTTGCGCTTCGCGCAGCACGGTCGCGAACTCGGCCCCCTCACGATGCATCTTGGTCAAGATGAAGTTCGTGGTTCCGTTGACGATACCGTACAGGCGTTCGAAGCGGTTGACGGCCAGCGACTGGCCCAACGCATGGATTACAGGAATGCCGCCGCACGCGGAGGCCTCGAAGTGCAGGGTGACGTTGTGCTTGCGGGCCAGGGCGAGTAGCTCAGGCCCCTTTTTGGCAAGTAGCTCCTTGTTGGCAGTGACCACATGCTTGCCCGCCGCCAGCGCCGCCTCCACCAGGGAGCAGGCCGCCTTGACGCCGCCGATGACCTCGACCACGACGCGGATTTCGGGGTCGTCCAGCACCGCTCGCGCGTCCTCCGCGAGCAGCTCGGCAGGCAAGCCGGTGGCCTTGCGCTTGGCTGGGTCTATGTCCACCGCCTTGCGCAGCTCGACCGCTACGCCGGTCTTGCGACGCAGGTTGTCTGCCTCGTCAACGAGGAGCTTCACCACACCTCCCCCGACGGTGCCGCAGCCGATGACCCCCACTCCAAACTTGCCGGTCGCCATGACTAGTTCTCCTGAGATTGTTGCCGCGTTCTTGGCGTTCGCCTTTCGGGCGAGTCGCGCACGGAAGGCCTACACCTAGCGCTCTTTCCGTCTGAGTTCAACGGTTGCAGGCACTCCGAAATTCGGCGTGGCGAGGTGCGGTGACGGGAAGAGGAGCGGTTAAGAAGACGGTCGCGGTGAGCGCACGTGGGATCAAGAGTTGGGTATTCCCTCGCAATCGGACTCACGCGCAACGCGGCGTGTCTGACGGCGATTGCAAGGAAAACGCTCCCGTGCTAAGAAGCTGCTTCACCTAAAAGGCACACCCCAAAGTCGTGGGCGGGCCATTGAGCCCGCCTTTTTTTTGTCCAACGAGACCCCACAAGACATCCGCAGAGAATGCGCACCGACCCCAACGTGCTCTGGCAGCTAGTCGAACCCCCGATTCAGGGGGCGGGGCTGGATCTCATCGAGTTGCAGTGGAATCGCGAAGGCGAAGGGTGGGTTCTGCGTGTTTTCATCGACCGACCCGCGCCACCCCACCTGCCGGGCGCCAGCGAACCACCGGCGGACGTCTTGCCTCGTCTCGCGGTAAGCCATCAGGACTGCGAGCGTGTCAGCCGGGATCTGTCGGCAGCTTTGGATGTGGCGGAAGTGATTCATCACACCTACAAGCTTGAGGTCAGCTCGCCAGGTATCGATCGTCCGCTGCGCCGCGAGCAGGACTTCCGGCGCTTTGCCGGCCAGCAAGTAAGGATTCGTTGTACCGAGCCCAGCGAGGGGCGGCGGAACTTTTCCGGCGTGCTTCGCGGAGCGCAGAACGGCCAGGCCGAGGTCGATTGTGACGGCAAGGTGTACAACCTGCCCATCGCGACCATCGCGCGAGCCAACCTGGTTCCGGACTGGGCCGCAGAGTTTCGCCGGCAAGCAGCCGGCGGCGAAGGCGGGTCCCGCCCGCCCGAGCTAGAGCAGAAGGGGGCGTGGGAAGGTTCCCATGGCGAGAGCAAGACACGGAGCGACGGAAGCGTTGCACCGCATGCGCCACACAGGAGTGTGTCATGAGTGAAGGAACCAGCCTGAGTCAGGTCATCGATCAGGTTTCCAAGGACAAGAATATCGAGCGCAAGATCCTAGTCGAAGCGCTGGAGTCGGCGATCCTCACCGCGGCCAAGCGCGCTTTTGGCGAAGAGCGCGAGATGGAGGCCAAGTTCAACGATGCCACCGGACGCGTCGACTTGTTCCAGATCATCATCGTGGGCGACCCGGTGTCCAACCCGGCCAAGGAGATCTCGCTGGATGAGGCCAAGCAGTTCAATCTGCAAGCGGACGCGGGCGACGAACTGCTGTTCCAGATCTTTTTCGACGAGAAAGACCAGGCGCGGGCGGAGGAACAAGACGCCAAGTATGGGGCCTTGCTCAAGCTCAACCGGGCCTGGAAGACCTTCGGTCGCTTCGCCGCACAGACTGCCAAACAGGTCATTCTCCAGCGGGTGCGCGAGGCCGAACGCGACAACGTGTTCAACCAGTACCGCGACAAGAAGGGCGAGTTGATCTCGGGTATCGTGCGGCGCTTTGAACGCGGCAACATCATCGTCGATCTGGGCGGCGCCGAGGCGGTGCTGACGGTGCGCGAGCAGGTGCCACGCGAGTCGTTTCGGGCGGGCGACCGCATTGTGGCCTATGTGGTCGATATCGACAAGTCGGCGCGCGGTCCACAGATCATAATTTCCCGTGGCCACAAGGGCCTGCTGGAGAAGCTCTTCGAGATGGAGGTCCCGGAGATCTACGACAAGATCGTGCGGGTCGAGGCCTCGGCGCGCGAGCCGGGCGCTCGCTCGAAGATCGCGGTCAGCTCGCGCGATCGCGACGTGGATCCGGTGGGCGCGTGCGTGGGCATGAAGGGCTCGCGCGTGCAAGCGGTGGTGCAGGAATTGCGCGGCGAGAAGATCGACATTGTGCCCTACGACAACGACCCGGCCCGCTTCGTGTGCAACGCCATCGCGCCAGCCCAGGTTTCGCGCGTGATGATCGACGCGGCCAACCACACCATGGAACTGGTGGTGGCCGACGACAAGCTTTCGTTGGCCATCGGCAAGAAGGGCCAGAATGTTCGCCTGGCCTCGCAGCTCACCAACTGGCGCATCGACATCCACTCGGAAACCAAGATGCGCGAGGCGGAGGAGCGGGCGCGTGCTTCGCTCAGCGCCATCGAGGGGGCAACGCCGGAAATCCTCGAAGCGCTGCTGCGGGCGGGCTGGGGCTCGGCCGAGGCCGTGTCCCGGGCCGACGTGGACGAATTGGCGTCCTTGCCCGGGCTGGGCAACCGCGAGGCGGCCGCTCGTTTGAGCGCGGCGGCAGGCCGGGCTGCAGCGATTGAAGAACAACGGCGAGCCGAGGAAAAGGCGCGAGTTGAGGCCGTGGCGGAACCCGCACCGGCAGTTGCAGTGTCGGGGGAGACGACCTAGCGGAGGCGGAAAACCATGAGGCACATTCCTGAAAGAACGTGCATCGGCTGCCGGCGTGTCGTCCCGGCCAGCGAGCTGATTCGCCTGGCGGCGCCCGACGGGCGCGTGACGATCGCGACACGGCGAGGTGGTGCTGCGATGCCACGGCAGGGACGTGGCGCCTGGCTGCATCCCGCACTGGAATGCGTGGGCGCGGCGGTCAAGCAGCGGGCGTTCGGCCGGGCTTTTCGCGGCAGGGTGGACGGTCTGGATCGGGTTCGGCTTCTCGGCGACATGCGCGTGGCGCTCGGGGCTTCGGCGCAAGAGCAGGGTGAATCAAAATGATGAGCGGATATGAACGCAGAGATACCGGCTCAGAGCCGTCGGGCACGGCCGTGTCCGTGGCGAAGATTCGCGTCTACGAGCTGGCCAAAGAGTTTGGCATGGCCCCCAAGAACTTGGTGGCCAAGCTCCGCACGCTGGGCGTCGAGGTTGCCAACCACATGTCGAACCTGGACGGCGTTGATGCCGACCGGGTCCGGCGCGCGATTGAGCGCGAACGTCAGGAAAGTCTAGTCGAGGAACGCCTGAGCGACACGGTGATCCGGCGGCGGTCACGCTCGGCGGGGGCCGCCCGTCCAGCACCAGCGCCGCCTGCTCCTGCACCGCCGCCCCTGGCGGAGATTGAACCCCCTGCGCCACCGCCCGAGATGCCACTGGTGACCGCGTCGGCCTCCGCACCCAGCGAGCCGGAAGTGGCGGCGTCTGTAGCAGAGGCCCACGCCCCCAGCGTGAGCGAGGTGACGGTAGAGGCGACGCCGGTCGCGGCGGAGGAGCCGGTCGGCGCCGCCCCAGCCGAGGTCGCGTCTGAGGCGGAGACTGAGCCCACCTTGCTGCCGGGTGAGGCAAAGCCGGTGTCCACGGTCCCGGTGCCAGTGAAGATTCCGCAACCGGTGGTGACCGGTTCGGCCGCCACCGGGCAATTTATCCAGCTGCCCGGTTTGGGCTCCCGCGAGGCCGGCGTTCCCAAGATCGAGATCAAGGACCGGGATGAGGAATTGCGCCGCATGGGACGGGGCGGCCTCATTTCGCGTGGGCCGGGTGGCCGCGACTGGCGCGCGCCGGGGGCACCCGGGCAGCGGCCGGGCGGGCCACCCCGCAAGAAGGTCGCGATGGCCGGCAAGAAGCTCAAACAGACGCTCATCACCACGCCGGCCGAACACAAGCGTGTGATCCGCATGGGCGAGACCATCGGGGTGGCTGACCTGGCTCAGAAGATGGGCGTCAAGGGCAACGAGGTGGTTAAGAAGCTTTGGGCGCTCGGCATGATGGGCGTGAACATCAACCAGAACATCGAGCTCGACGCCGCCAGCCTGATTGCTACCGAGTTCGGCTATCAGGTGGAGTCCACTGCCTTCAACGAAGAAGAGGTCATCTCCGAGGGCCAGGTGGTCGACGACCCCGAAGATCTGGTGCCGCGTGCTCCGGTGGTGACCGTGATGGGCCACGTGGACCACGGCAAGACATCTCTGCTCGACGCCATCCGCAAGGCCAACGTGGCGGCCGGCGAGGCCGGCGGTATCACCCAGCATATCGGGGCGTATCGCGTTCACACCCCGCAAGGCGACGTAGTGTTCCTGGATACGCCTGGCCACGAGGCCTTCACCGCGATGCGCGCGCGCGGCGCCCAGATGACTGACATCGTGGTCATCGTTGTCGCGGCCGAAGAAGGCCCGATGCCACAGACCATCGAGGCCATCAAGCACGCTCAGGCAGCCGAGGTGCCCATACTGGTGGCCATCAACAAGATCGACAAGCCGGGCGCCAACCCGGCCATGGTCAAGACCCGCCTGATGGAGCAGCGCCTGGTCGGGGAGGAGATGGGCGGCGAGACCATCTATGTCGAGGTGTCGGCCAAGACCAAGCAGGGCATTGACCGGCTGCTCGAGATGCTGGCCTTGCAAGCCGAGGTGCTGGAGCTGAAGGCCAATCCCAAGAAGGCGGCCAAGGGTCACGTGGTGGAGGCGCGCCTGGATCGAGGTCGTGGCGCCATCGCGACCGTGTTGGTCAAGGAAGGTACTTTGCGCGTGGGCGACCTGGTGGTGGCCGGCGAGGCGTATGGAAAGCTTCGCGCCATGTTGGGCGACAAGGGCCAGAACATCAGCGAGGCTCCGCCTTCCACGCCGGTCGAGTTGCTCGGCCTGGATGGGGTTCCCGAGGCGGGTGAGATTTTCAACGTCGTCGCTGACGAGAAATCGGCCAAGGCGCTGGTCGAACACCGGCGCGAACTGCGCAAGCGCAAAGAAGCCAGCAGCAATACGCGCGTGTCGCTGGAGAACATCCTCGAGAAGATCAAGCTGGGCGAGGTCAAAGAGGTGCGCATCGTGCTCAAGGCCGATGTGCAGGGTTCGGTCGAGGCCATTTCCAATGCCTTGCGCAACCTGTCCAC
>PMJE01000389.1 GCA_003157315.1 Myxococcales bacterium
GGTGGGCGGACTGGTGCGCGAGCGTCTGCTGGAAGGAATCTTGCGCTTGCCCGCGGACCAGGTGCGGGTCAAGGGGGTAGGGCACCTGCTCGGCACCGTGCTGGAAGCTGATGCCCTGGATGCTTTCGCGCGTACCGGCGGGCCGTTGTTGTTGGCCGACGTGTTCCAGTTTGTGTTTGGCGCCGTGGTGTTGCTGCTGGGCGCAGCGCCCATCCTTCACCTGGTTCTGCTGGTCGGATGGCTGCTGCTGGCCGCCGGCCTGGTGCGGCGCTTGTATCGGCGGCTGCTCAACTGGTCAGATGCGCGCCTGGCGCTCACCGACGAGCTGGTGGAAAACATGGTGGGCTATCGAACCTTGGTGGCGCAACAGCCGGCAGCACAGCAGGGCGAGGACCGTGGCTTGCCGGTCTACGGCCGCAAGCAGGCCGCCCTCGATAGCGAGATGGCGCGGCTTTCGGTGCTCTTGCCACGCGGCTGGCTGGTGCTGGGTGCGGCCGCCCTTGTCCCGGGGTTTGCCACCGGCGCGGCGCAGAGCACAGCGCTGGCGGTGAGCCTGGGCGGCGTGTTGATGGTGTACCTGGCCTTTCGCCGCGTGGCCATGGAGACCGGGCCGGGTCTGGCAGCGGCTTTGCTTGGCTGGAANNCGTGGTTTGCTGGTGGGTCGCGACGTGAGCTTCAGCTACCCGGGTCGGCTGGATCCGGTACTGCGAGGATGCAACCTCGAGATTCGGCGCGGACAGCGCATTCTCATCGAAGGAGCATCAGGCTCGGGCAAGTCGACCCTGGGTGCGCTGCTGTGCGGGCTGCGCCAGCCATCGGGCGGCCTGTTGCTGCTGGGGGGATTCGACCATCACAGCTTGCGGCCCGAGCGTTGGCGCCAGCGCGCTGCCGGTGTACCGCAAAGCCACGAGAACCACATTCTGTCCGCGCCGCTGTTGTTCAACATCGCAATGGCGCGGCGCTGGCCGCCGCGCCAAGAAGACGGGCTGGAGATCGAGGCGATCTGTCGCGAGCTGGGGCTATCGGACCTGATTGCGCGCATGCCGGGAGGGCTGCAGCAGATGGTGGGGGACAGTGGTTGGCAGCTTTCGCAAGGCGAGCGCAGCCGCGTCTGCGTGGCGCGGGCGCTTTTGCAGCAAGCGGACTTGCGCGTGCTCGACGAAAGCTTCGCCGCGCTTGACCCTGAGACCATGGACCAAGTGCTCGAGTGCGTGGTCAGACGCTCGGAGACACTGGTGGTAGTTTCGCACGCATAGCCCAGAATTCCTCAGCTATGCGTTGTTTTAGAATTGTCCTTCTGGGCTTGCGCCCGTCGCGCAGGGTCGAGTGCTGGGGAGGCATGGCGGTGCCCCCGCAGGAGTGAACTCCTTTGCCGAGGGGCTCGCCGCCAACCAAGTTAGCGCGATCGGCACGGTAGTTGGCTGTTCAGAAGGACAATCCGTCGTGAAAACGTGACGTTGCCTGGCCTCTATCTTGCACAAAGGGAAGGGAGAATCAGCAAAAGGGGAAATTGTGCTCTATCCATGCCGTGGTCGTCGTGTTCTTCTTGCCCTTGCGCTGGCCTCGTCCTTGGCGTGCGGACGCGACCGTCTGACCGGGGCCGGTTCAGGCGCCATGGGCGACGGGGCAGGCATCGGGAGCGCGGGTCTCAACCTGCCTTTCGACCCGAATCAGGGTTGCTGCGACTATTCGAGCCCGGGCTGCAGTCAGTGCTGTGTTTCGACTGTCGATCTGGAGGGCCAGGAATCCTGCTCGATCGATGAGCTGAACACGAGCACTAGTCTGCCCGGTCCCTGTGCGGCAACCTGCCCCGCTTGTGCTCGCTGTTCGATTTCCGCGGAACAATCTCTGGCCGAAAAGGCAGATTCTGCGAGGCCTGATTGCAATTGTCCGGAGACGGACATTGTAAATGATCCCTGTTATGATTTGGCAGGCTGTGCGTGCTTCTGTTCGTCGCTTGAGTGGTCGCTTTCTGCGTGCCCCCAATCAGCATCGGCCGCTTGTAGCAAGGGAAATCACTGTGGAGCTGTTTTGTTGGTCGCGCCTGGCCCCTACATCGCGGGTGATGAGATTGAGATTCTGTGGGCCAATTTCGGCTCGGACACGGCCTTTATGGGGAACTGCGGAGGGGTGGCCTTCGCCCGTGCGGATCCGATTTTTGGCTCCTACATCACTGTTTCGCAGGCGTCCCCTTGCTTGTCGACGAGCGCCGGGGAGGCACTAGCCCAGGGACAAACTTGGTCTTCGATAGTCATCGTGCCGAAAGGAGTGGGTGCGGGAGTCTTCAGCTTGGGCGGTACCTACTATTTCGGCTGCGAAGGCGCTGCCGTCGCGATTGGGCCTGCGACCTGCATCGCGGGTCCCATCTACGTTTCTGCCAGCATAGGCATCATGGCCAACTAGCGAAGTTGCGTGCAGAATGAGAGAACAAAGAGGCAATCCGCAGGGCTAGAAATTCTGAGCTATGGTTGAACCGTAGGGCGCGAACACACGTATGCGGCTAGGAGTGGCTGCATTGAACCCTTCAAGCTCGATCTTGTCCATGGACCATGCGGCAAAGCTGATATTTTGAGATAAAACAGGTGGTGTCCCGTAAGAAAGGTTGGAACTGGTAAACTGCGCTCCGGTCGCGAGACTTGAGTATGAGTAGTATCCCTCGACGGTGGCGGTGCCGGCTCCGTAGAGATATGCGATGATGCTTCCGAAATTGCTCCATGCACTCGTCGGGGTGACTGTATAGGTCGTATTCTGTACTGCATTGTTGGGACCATTATCGAATAATGGATTGAATGTGAAAGATGCTGGTACGGTAGACACGGGAACGGTCAGCGTTTCCGTCAGTGCCAAGCGTGGATGACTGATCTTGACCGTGAAGGTGGCGCCGGTATTGAAGGTTCCGGTGATGGATGAAAGAAGATAGCCTCCATAGGTTGTGTCAAAGGCAGCTGTCTGGCCATTGATCGTCACAATTGCGTCCGTAATATGGACGGCACTATCGCCACTAACATCGTCGATTGCTACGCTACCGTAATAGTTGGTCGATCCGATTGCGGATGACAGAAAGTTGATGGGCAGGATGAAGCCGCTGATGTGCAGCCCCGGGTCTGACCTTGGGCTCGTTGTGCCGGAACCGCAACCCAAGAAGAGCCCAGACAGCAAGATGCTGGCAACGAAAACGGAGGGTCGCGGTGAGGTATTTTCCATGGATGCGTCCTCTATTGGTTTGAGGTGGTGAGAGTCAATGGGAGGGCGGAGGGAAGGGCGCGGTTCGGTGAGCCGCAACTGCGGGAGGAATGATCGCGCAAAGCTGCTGCGGATGCAAGGAGGCAGAAACCCGTGAGGTGGGAGGGCCGGCGGCGGGTGCGGGTGCTCTTGCTGGTGGACAAAGGGCAGGGCGCCCGCACGACGGCCGTGGCTCCGGAACCGGCAACCCGAGCCAGTCACGAATTCGCGGCCGGAAGGATTAGGCAGCGTCTCTGGATTCCGGAAGCTCCCCAGTAAGGCTTTCGATGAGGAGCTGAATCTCATCCCTGGATGCAAAAAGGAAATCGCATGTCCCAAGGGAGCATTCGAGAGGATAGTCCTTGGCCATCTGCACGAGCATTTCTAGTTGCTGATGGATCTCCCTGAGATCGTAGTCGCAGGGCGTGACATGCTGGCCGGCTGGCTTGGTGCCCGAACCCATTGTCTTGCTCCGTCTTTGGTATCGACACATTTTCGGCAAGCATGAGCCCTGTCGTAGCCCAGGCCATCGACGGAACCTTGCCTAATGCGGCGCGGGAACAAAGCCTCGGTGACAACGCGATTTCACTCGGCAGTTGCGGTAATTGCAGCACGACCCATTGATCCTGCGGACCGAAGCGATCACGGGTAGCAGCTGGCAGCGCTGAAGGTCAGCACCGCACCACTGCCGTCCGTCGGCCCGCCCATGGCGGCGAAGCAGTCCTTCGCAGGATTGGCGTACACGTGCCCGGCAAGGCCCGTCACATTGCCACCCGTGACATCGGGACCAATCGGTGGCCACGGCTTGGATGCCGGCCAAAAGCCTGGCTTGCTCGCAAGATAGAACGACGGCGGCAACGTCTGGCTCGCGGGAACAGCGTTGCCATAGGGAGTGATGCCGCTCGGGACTTCAGAGGTTGTGAAGTGAACCGCATTGGTCGCGACATCGAAGTTGCCCCATCGCAAAAGCGTGGTTGCGACCATCGGATCGTCGGGAATGGTCACCGCGCCCTCGCTGTTGCCGCCGCCAAGATTGAACACAGTTGCCGATTGCCCGGGCCCGCTGCGCGCCTCGTACGTCGTGGTGTAGCCGGGCGTGCCGAGCACGTTGCCCACAATATTGTGATACCGATTGTACGACGCCAAGTTGATAGCATCCGTCGAGTCGATGCGGCCCGGATCGGAGCCAAGCAAGTAATTGCGAAAAAGCGTGTTCGCGAGCTGGTTGCCGTGGATCACGTCGCAGCCGATACCGGGGCCGACGTTTCCCTCGTAGAGATTGTATTCCACACCGGCATTGTGCTGGTCGACCATGCCTATCATCCAATGCAGAGGATTCGAGGTATAGCCGCTGTCGTAATAGGTGTCGTTGATCGCGAAGTTGTAGGCGTACACCGTGCCCAGCGCCGGCTGCACCATCATCGGCGCGACGACGTGTTGGAGGATGTTGTTGTCAATCAAGTTGTCCGACGCCACATAAGACTCTATGCCGTAGTTCACCGATTGCCCCTGTGTGCCGTAGAAGTAGTTGCTCTCGATTGTGCAATGAACGGCATCCATCAACTGTACCAGGTCGCGCTGACACTGGCAGGCGCGAACCAGGCGCACGCCTTTGACCCAATCGTTGGCCGCGTTGACCATCGAGACGTTGGTCATGCCGTTGGAATTGGTCGCATCGATCGACAGATCCTCGACGCCGGCGTCTTGCAGGAGCGTGGACGCCCACCACACCGCAGGCGACTGGCCGCTACGCCAGTTGGGCGAATAGAGTGGAGGATCGATGGTGTACGTGCTGCCATTGACCGCGGTGACCTTCACGATCTGCACTTGGCTGCGCAGGATATTGTTGATGGTGCGGCCGCCGTTGCCGCCTTCGAGCGAGCAGGGCGCGGTGGTGTTGTCGCAGACGAAGAAGTTCGGGCCGACGGTGGTATCGTTGGCCTGATCGAGATGGATGTATTGCCCGACGGCGATCCCGGCGTTGCCCACGTTGGCGAGGGTGATCTGGTTAGACCATTGCGCGTAGCCGCCCGTCCAATCGGCGTAGTTTGAGCCGCCGGCGAGTGCGCGCGTGTCGCCACCCCACTCGGTGGACCCCGCGAAGCAGACGCACGCGTTTTGGTTGTTGCAATAGCTGGTGGCTGTGAAAACCAGCAGGGTGTGGTCCGCACCCGCGCCTCGCAAGGTGACGCCGGTCTTCATCACGATTCCGCTGTCTAAGATGTTGTACGTGCCCGAAGTGAGCACGACAACCTGGCCGGCGGGGCAGGCTTGGATGGCGGAGTTGATTTGCGCCGCCGTGGTACCGGGATTTAGCGTCGCACAGATCGTCGTGCGGGTTGGGATGCCGCCGACCACGCCGGCGTGTGTCCAGTCGATGGCACGGCTGGGGTCGAGAATGCCAGCCCACAGTTCGCCGGTGGGCGTAGCGACATCGGTGGTCGAGTTTGTGTCCGTGGCGGTCGCGGTGTCGGACGTAGTGGTGGAGCGCGAATCTGTGGTCGTCAGACCCGTGTCGGCGTCCGGTGAATTGCTGGAGGCTTTGGAAGCGCAAGCAGGGATGCAGAATGCAAGGAGGGGCAGTGTCCAGCGCATGGTGGCCTGGTATTGTACTGCGGAAAGGTGAGGCAGAACCGGGAGACTGACGGGGTGGAAGGCGAGGGCAGGGCCTCGTCGGTGACCAATCGCGTGGGGCCTCGGGATCCGCCTGCGCTGACGGTGAGAAGGGGCCAGTTGTGCTGGCGCCGAGTGCTGCCGGCGGGTTGCTGCGCGAGGACTCTGGCTGGCGATCTGATATGGGAACCCTGAAAG
>PMJE01000450.1:0-5339 GCA_003157315.1 Myxococcales bacterium
TATGTCCTGGTCGGTTCCATGGCGATGGCTGCCCAGGGTCTCGTGCGCGCCACACGCGATCTGGACTTCCTCGTTGCGCCGACGCCACCGAACATCGAGCGGCTCAAGAAGGCCTTGAAGTCCTTGTATGCGGACGATGCCAGCATTGACGAGATTTCCGTCGAGGACCTAGCGGGTCAGTATCCGGCCATCCAGTACGTGCCCCCGCAAGGCGACTACTCCATCGACATCCTGTCGCGCCCAGGCGAGGCATTCCGGTACGAGGGGATTGAACGTGAAGACGTCGTTCTCGACGGCGTTCGGGTTCATGTGGCCACGCCGCGCATGCTTTTTCGCATGAAAAAGGACACCGTGCGTCCGCAGGACCGGCTGGACGCGGAGGCGCTTCGCCAAGCCTTTGAACTGAAGGACGAGTGATGGGGATTCGNNAAGTTTCGCTCGGTCGAGGAGATGCCCGGTCCGCCGCGGCGACGGCCCCTCGATCCGGAGAACCTACGTATCGCCTTCGGTCTCGCCGAGCTGGCGCAGGGATTTCATCCCGTCCGCCTCAAGCCCGGAGTCTACAAGTACGCCTCTTGGGATGAGCTTCTGGCGGCTTGGGCGAAGCGGAAGGGGGCGCATCGCGGCGCGGGCCACCCTGCCGGGACCTAGTCACCCGTACCTCATTCTGGCGCCTCCCTATATCCTTGAAAGGTAGTGGCGGACGGTCTCTGCTGTGTCCAAGTACGTCTCATCGGTCGTCACCGGCACGTCAGGCGTGGCTCTTGCGCCGTCCAAGTCAGACTCCGCGGCATCCCGGCTCGACGCCGACGAGGACGGCGGAGAAGAAACGCGCCAAAATGATCCCCCACCAGAGCCCCCACTTGTGCGTGGCGGAGCATGGCGCTCCGTGACCCTTGGTGACGGTAAATCCCCGCCACGACACAAGTTCCCGTCGAGGAATCAGCCTCCCGGCCACTCATCGATCACGCCTCTCAGGCATTCATCTGAACAATGCGCCGGGCGTTGGCATCGGTGATCGGCCGTTGCGCTGAGGTGTCGTACGATCCGCCGGTCTGAAGGGACATCCCAATATCACGCCGGTTGCCGCCCTTACATGACTGTATTAAACTGTCTTACATGAGAGCGACGCTTACCATCAGCCTGCCGCCTGCCCTGCGGCGCGATCTCGGCCGGGCGGCCAGGGACCGGGGCATGACGGAGAGCGAGTTCGTGCGGGGCGCTGTGCAACAGCGGATCTGGACGGATGCATTCGACAAGTCCCGGCGTTTGCTGGTTCCCAAGGCCCGTGCCCAGGGCCTCTACACCGACGAGGACGTCTTCAAAGCCGTCTCGTGAAGATTGTCTGCGACACCAACGTTCTGGTCGCGGGCCTGGTCGCTGAGGGCCTGTGCCGCGACATCGTTAAGCGGCGGCTCGCGTCCGTCCAGCTTGTCACGTCGCGGGCGCTGCTGGACGAACTGGCGCGCGTGCTCCGCCATAAGTTCGACACCGATCCGGACGAGGTGACCTTCCTGCAAGCCTATCGCGACCAGGCCACCATTGTCCGGCCGGCCGCACTGCCGCGCGCGGTTTGCCGCGACCGCGACGACGACAAGGTGCTGGCGGCAGCCATTGCGGGAAAGGCCGACCTCATTGTCACGGGGGACGAAGACCTGCTCGTCCTTGGCCAGCACTGCGGAATCCGCATCCTGTCTCCGCGCCAGTTTGTGGAACTGCTCGATCGCGGGCGCTGAGGGCAGCGCGGTTCGTCGCGCCGACGAGTATCGTTGCCGGCTCTGTCCTGTCGGGCGGTACAATCAGCACATGAGGCGCGCGCCGACTGCGCTTCCCGGCTCCCCAGGTCGACAAACTGCGCGCACGGTTTTGGTGTCTGGGGTCCGGCAGGAAGAACTCGCACATCTTGGCGCTCCACGGGGACACGGCGACGCGCGCCAGGTGCGCGACGACGCCCGCGATTTACCCAGCACCCGACAACGCCTACCGTAGTGATCGTGGCAAACAACGCCGACAAGCCGAGCGAACGCAAAGTCGATCCCTACGGTCTCATCTATTCGGCGGGCGAATGGTTGCTGCCGCGGGCGCAGCGGAACCCGAGGCTGTTGATGCGGCACCCAGGGGCCAACCCGAGACGGTCGGTCGCGCGCACCCGGGCCGCCACCTCGCTCAGCCAAGCCCCACCACGGGTCACCCGCGGCGACTCATCGTGGCGAGATACTTCCGGGTTGGTTGCCGGCTCCGAGCTGTAGTCGGCGAAGCCATCCGCGGTCCATTCCCAGACATTCCCTGCCATGTCCAAGACACCAAACGGGCTGGCGCCCTTGGGATAGCGGCCCACCGGCGCGGTGGCGGGCCAGCCGTCGTCGCCCGCGTACATCGGCGTCCAGCTCACATCCAACCGTTGCTGTGCCATCGACGCACACTCGCTACCGCAGGCGTTCAGCCGGGTCGCGTCCGGCAGCTGGTTGCCCCAGGGATAGTTGCGACTGTCGTTGCCTCGGGCCGCATATTCCCATTCCGCCTCGCTGGGCAGGCGACCACCGAGCCATTCGCAATACGTCTTGGCCTGGGTCCAGTCCACGCAGTTGATGGGGTGCTTGTCGTGGCCGCGCTTGCCCCAGGTGCAGAACTGACTCCATTTCGTCTTGTCCTCGGGCTTCATGCCCTTCCAGTCGACGGTCGCGCTGGCGGGCGGGCAGGCGCCTGCCTCGACGCAGAGGCGATAGGCAGCGACAGTCACCTCGGTCTTGTCTATGCAGTAAGGCGACAGGGTTACTTTGTGCACCGGCTTGGACTTGTCCAAGTCCTGGTCCCCCATCCAGAACATCCCCCCAGGAACAGGCACCTGGCTCTCCAGGCAGTCACTGCCCACTTTTGGCATACGACTCACCGGCGGCGCGATGGCAAGGCCCAAGCACTGGCACGGCTGGAATGTGCCCTCGGCCGCACACACCTGCGCGCTGCGCCGGCCATTTGCACACGAGCACTCGACGCTGACGCCGGGGACACACTTGCTGCCCCTGGAGCATCCGGCGACGCCAAACATGACGATGCCCAGGCCGACGACAACGACGACCAAGCCCAGCCGACCCGGTACGGAACGAAACGCTCCTGGGACAGAGGAAGGTCTCTTCATGTACGCCATGCTTGGTCTCATGCCTCTCACCGAAACGGCTGAATTGTGGCGACGTGCCGCCGACAGTATTTTACTATGAAATCTGATTCCCGCCTGAGACCGTGCGAGGCTGTGCGTCGATCCCCAAACTGGCAACCTCAGGCTGATCGGCATTCACGAATGCCTGGCGCAGGTGCGCCAAGCCTCTCCCAATGCCCACTTGTTTGGCTGCAGCACCGGTGGCACCCATTCAAGGCACACGGTTCGCGATAAGACGCTGGCCCTCACCGCCATCGCGTTCGACCACAACCATGTAGCCACCGCACGGGCGCCTATTGAAGGCGTTGATCGCAGCTTTGTCGCCGGCGAAGAGTTGGTCCGCCAGCTCGATCCGCGCGGCCTGCGGCATGTCTTTGTTCTTTCCGAAGGCTTGCAGGTGAACGGCAGCGATCTGGTGAGCGGCCTCAACACCGCGCCACGAATTCAAGGGTGCGCTGACCAAGCCTTTCGATCGCGAGACTCTGCTTGGCGTTCTCTCGCGCGTCTTGAGCTAGTATCCGGCGCTCAAATAGGCGCCACATCTGTCGATGACCATCTCAACCTAGCGAGCCGTCCGGCCCACCGGTGGTCGACTGGGTTGTGAGGCATTGCTCATGAGCCCGAAACCCCGACCCGTGCTGTCCCCACAAGGATGACATGCGAAGGTTCACAATCGCCCTCGCCTTGGGTCTCACGCTTTTTCCCCTTCCGCAAGCCCACGCCGGCAAGGTCGCCACCGTGAAGCAGGCGGTGAGGGAAAAGTGCAGCAAGGACATTCCCATCGAGATCCTGCTGGACTCGGTAGTCCGAGCCTACGATTGCCAACCCAATCAGGAAGTCACAATCGCTTCCTGCAAAATCAAATGTCTGAAGGGTGATTCCGGAAATGTCGTCGGACAATAGCCCCAAAATCCTCTCAAGCAGCTACCGGGCAACCTGCACTAGGCCCGCAATGAAGAGCATGTTCTTCCTGCCCGTTCTGCTCATGGCTGCGCCACCGTCGGCCAGTGCCGACGATACCGCGTCCAAACTTGACAGTCTCAATGAGCGGGTCACCGAACTGGAGGCCGCCCAGGCGCTGCAAACCGTGCGCTTTTCCGGAGTCTTCATCAACCGTTTCGAAGATTTCACGACCACCTACGGCGTACCGGGGACGGCGAAAGACAAAGACCGGCTGACCACGTTCAGTACCTATTTGGCGCTCAACTTGGACTTCGATATTGCGGAACGCCTCAAACTCTACACGACTTTGGCCATGAGTAAGTTCTGGCAAAACGACGGCCGCAATGAATATGCCGGCAATTGGCAGGCGTCCGAGGGCGGATCGTTCGGCTACGCCGGCTCGACGCCCCGGATAGACCGGGCCTACCTGGCCTACACCTTTTCCTTCCCTCTCACCCTGGCCATCGGCCGCATGCCCACCAACAATGGAGTGCCCGTCAACCAGCTCGACGGACTGGTTCGCGAGGGGACCTATCCGCGATTTGCGTACAACGCAATCTTCGACGGTATTGCGGCGATTTTCGATTTCACTCGCTATCTTCCGCACGGACACAGTCTCAAACTGCGTGCCTTCTACACCCCTAATATCAACATCGACAACGCCGACCGGACCAGCCAATTGACCGACGGGACGGTGAAGGTGGACTCGAATACTCCGCAATACGCCATTCTTGCCGAGTATTCCACCACGCGCCTAGCGCCCATCTTCGACACACTCAGCCTCTATTACATGTTTTACCAGTACAGCAACTTCTACAATGCTGGCACCAATACTCCCGCAACCCCGGACACGGCGCCCAGCAACCCCACAGACGCGGCCATCGGCAACATGCTGTATCTGGGTCTGGAAGGCATAGGCCACATCGGCCTCAACGCCTCGCTCAGCGTACTTCTCTATCGCGACACCACCACCACCTTGGACGGCTGCCAATCCGCCACGACCCTCAGCAAGGCATACCTGCTCAACGTGAACCAGCGACTCGATTTCATTCTCGCCGGCAGCGTGATCGGATTCGAACTCATCAAAACCGATCCGACCTTCTATCTCGACGAGTGGACCTATCTGACCGTGATTCCCTTCTATTCGTCTCCCGCCAGCCAAGGCGTGCACGTGTTTGCTTCCGTGCCCATCGGCGAAAAGCTGCGGGCACGGGTCGGTTGGTATCGACTTCACTCCGACCCG
>PMJE01000450.1:5357-6645 GCA_003157315.1 Myxococcales bacterium
TCGATGACGACTCGCTCTCCGGGCGGAGCCCTACCGGCCGGCCTGTCACCGTCGGAAGAACGCCAGTCGGAACGGAGACGTGGCACACCCCAGGGCCTTTCCTTTCCGTTTTTTTGAAAGCCGCAGGCTCCGGTGTGCTCTAATATATAAGTTATGGGTGTACGAAGCGTGCACTTCATGCACCAGTCGGCTTGGCGAGCTGCCCCCNNATGACCAGGCTACGAACAATCAGCCAACCCACTTTGCTGCGCTCTTGCGGAACCGCCGCCTTGGCAACCGCTTTCCTCGTGGCCTGCGGAGGTCCCAAGCCGATCGGCGTCGCGGACGACGGATCTGGCGGGAGCAAGGCCAGCACCGGCTACGTTCCGACGCCAGGTGCGAGTAGCACCAAGACGAGTACCACCACCAACCCAGGCACGACACCCAGCGACGTGGACGGGGGCAACTGCGGCCTCAAGACCGCCGGACTCGTCCCACAGCCGGCTGACCTCCTCCTGGTTCTGGACAAGACTGGCTCTTTGACGCGTGCCATGGATTCGACCAGCGAGTGCGCGACCGGCTCCACTACCTGCCAGCAACGCTGGGCAACCTTGGTGTCCGGCCTAAACGCCGTGCTCACTTCCTCCTCAAGTGACGTTAACTGGGGCCTCGAACTCTTCAACTCGGATGGGAGCTGCGGTGTCGCAGCGCCGGAGGTTCCCATCGCACCAGGGTCAGCCGCCGCGGTTCAGGCCTACATCGCCACGGTGACCCCTGCCGGGTCCACGCCCACCCGTGTCGCTATCGACACCGCTGTGACCTATCTGAAGACGCTGACCGACACCAACGGCAAATATATCTTGCTGGCGACGGACGGAGAACCCAACTGTGGCGGTGGTGGTGGTGGCAGAGGCGGAGGCGGAGCCGGGACCTCGGACGTACAAAACACCGTCACGGCCATCCAAACCGCGGCCGGACCGCCGAACGGGTTCCAAACCTTCGTAATCGGCGTTGGTGTCGAAGCCGGGAACCTGACCAGCTTCGCCACCGCCGGCGGTACCGGCCAGTACTACCCCGCGAATTCTCCGGACCAGCTAACCGCGGCGCTCAACGCCATCGTGGGCACAGTGGCAAGCTGCACCTTTGCCCTGGGCAAGGCTCCCCCGGATCCCAACAACATTGTCATCCAGTTCAATGGGGACAAGACCCTCCGGCCGCCCCAGGACACCACGCACACCAACGGCTGGGACTACACCTCGCCGAGCGACAACACCGTCCAGGTCTACGGCTCGTGGTGCGACAACGTGAC
>PMJE01000636.1 GCA_003157315.1 Myxococcales bacterium
TCCCGCGCTATCCTGACCAACTTGTCCCACCATGATCCGCGTCGGCAGCGCCCCGCGGTTGATCTCCTCACTTTCCCCGGGCGCGTGTCCTACCATCGCCTGGCCAACGGCTTGCGCGTGTGCACGGTCGAGGCGCCCCACCTGCATGGCGCGGCGGTGGCTCTCTACGTGCGGGCCGGCTCGCGCTACGAGGGGGTGGCCAACAACGGGATTTCACACTTTGTCGAGCACATGCTGTTTCGTGGCTGCGCGCAATACCCCGACTCGTTCGCGCTCAACCGCGCCATCGAGGAACGCTGTGGAATGCTCATCGGGGAGACGGGACGCGACTATTCCCTCTATCAGGTATCGCTGCACCCGCGCGACCTGGGGAGCACTCTTGAGATTTTGGGCGACCTCTTCTTGCGGCCGTCCTTCTCGGACCTGGAGCTCGAACGCGCCATCGTACTCGAGGAGATCCTGGACGATTTCGACGACCGGGGTCATCGCATCAACACCGACGATCTGGTGCGCGAGACACTCTGGTTGCGGCATCCGCTGGGATTCGCGATTACCGGGCCGAAGCGCAACATTTTGCGTTTCTCCCGCGCCGATGTGCTTCGCCACTTTCGGCGCCTCTATGGCGCACGCAATATGGTCTTGTGCGTGGCTGGGCCAGTACGGCGGGCGGCAGTGCTGGCCCAGGTCAAGCGCGCCTTTGGCGCCTTGCCTTCCGGGCAACGGCTGCAGCCCTTGCCGCCGCCCACGCGAGTAAACGGACCGCGCTTCCGCAGCGTGCGCAGCGATTCGGCACAGGCCGAGCTTCAGATCCTGTTTCACGCGCTCGATGATCGGGACCCGGGCTTCGCTGCGCTGATAGCCTTGTTGCGCGTGTTGGATGACGGCATGTCCACCCGTCTGCACTATCGGGTGTGCGACCAGAAGGGTCTCGCCTACCACGTCAGCGCAGGCCTGGATCCGCTCTACGACACCTCGCTCGTGGAGATTGACTCCGCCTGTCTGCCGGACAAGCTGCCCCAGTTGGTCGGTGAGGTCATGGCTATGCTATCCGAGCTGCGCACGACGCTGGTGTCGGAGGAAGAGCTGACCAGGGCCAAGCGTCGCTACGCGCGTGACGTGGAGGCGGGGTTCGACGATCTGGAAGGTCTTTGTAGCTGGTTCGGGGGCACGGCGCTGTTCTTCGCGCACCCGCGCAGCCCGGCCGAACGCTACCGACGCTTGGCGGCTGTCAGCGCGAAGCAGATCCGCCAGGTGGCCCGCCGGGTGTTGCAGCCGGAGCGCATGGCGGCCGTGGTGGTGGGCAGCGTGGAGCGCAGCCTGGCTCGACGGGTGGAAAGAATTCTGCGGGATTCTTTCCGTCGTAGCAAGGCAGACCATGGCCAGGATCCATCAGAATTCTGAGGGCACGCGGGCGCTTCTGTCGCGACGTGGGCGTGCGCGTTCGACTGTCCTGATGCTGGCATCCATGATTGGACCTGGCCTGCGCCGAGTTGGTCCTGTGGCTCACTTCCTGCGCGGTTTCGTGGGCTGTTTTGCAGGGCCGGACGCGCCGGGCGGGCTCGCTTCGACGCCGATCACCACCTTCTCCTTGATCGGGCGGCACAGGGTCTCCTGGCAGAGGACGAAACCGGCCTCGGCTTGCACCTCGCCATCCCCTGCCCGGGCAGCGAGCAGGACCACATTGAAACGCGCGCTGGAATCGCTACTGGCCGCGAGATCTGGCCGCGCCAGGCGCGGCTTCTCGACGGTGATCCCCGGACCGGGCGTCAGCTTGAGGGTGAGCGGCGCCTCGGCATTGAGGTGCCAGCCCTTCTTGGTCGCGATGGTCACGCTGGCGGTGACTTTTTCGCCCAGGGTTGCCTTGACATTGCTCGGCTTGACCTCGTAGGCGTCGTCCGCCGCCCGGGCGGTGGCAGAAGCCAAGAGCAGCCACGCCGCGCAGGCAGCCGCCGCGCGGTTGGTAGATTGGGTCATGTGTGGGAACATGGACGCCGCCAGTTTATTGACCGGATCCCGTCTCGGCAAACCCGATTCGCCTGTTTTGGGAAAATCGGCTAGATTATGGGTATGCCTCCTCTCATCGAAAAGGCGGAACGTGCACGTCAGTTTGCCCGGGCCATCGCCTCCGACCTGGCGATGTACAACGAGGCGAAGCTGGCCCAGGGCATCCAGGACGACACGCTTTTCGACCTGATGAAGGACGAGATCGAAGAGGGCCGCACCCATTTCAAGTCGCGGGTGACGGCCGAGATCGCAGAAACCAATCTCTATGATCGCGCGCTGGTGGACATCCTGCTCAAGCAGCGCGGACAGAACATCAAATCGAAGATCTGGTGAGCCCTGGTGTGCCCGTTCCCCGAACGCACACCTTCGTAGTCGCAGCCAGCGCGGCTGGACGACGGCTGGACCTGGTGCTGGCAGCCAAATTTCCCGAGGTTTCGCGCACGCAGTTTTCGCGCCACGTGTCCGAAGGAGCGGTTACGGTCAATGGGCAGTCGGCGGCGCCCTCGCGCAAACTGCGGGCTGGCGATGTCATCGCGTGGACACCGCCAGCGCCTCGGCCCAGCGTTGAGCTGCGTGCCCAGGATATCCCCTTGCAGATCGTCTACGAGGACGCATCGCTGGTGGTGCTCGACAAACCGGCGGGTCTGGTGGTTCATCCTGCTGCCGGGCACGAGGACGGAACTCTGGTGAACGCGCTACTTGCCCATTGTCGGGATCTGCGCGGGATCGGGGGCGAGCTGCGTCCCGGGATCGTGCACCGTTTGGACAAGGACACCTCGGGCCTGCTGGTGGTGGCCAAGGATGACGCGACCATGGTGGCGCTGGGCGCCGATTTCAAGATCCATCGGGTCAGGCGCGTGTACGACGCGCTGGTGGTGGGCCGGCCACCGCGCGCGGCCGGCAAGATCGATACCCTGCACGGTCGCGATCCTTTCGACCGCAAGCGCTTCACCACGCGGGTCAAGACCGGCCGGCGTGCCATCACCAACTGGCGGCTGGTGGAGGATCTGGGTCGGGCCGCGCTTGTGCAGGCCGAGCTGGAAACCGGGCGCACCCACCAGGTGCGGGTGCATTTCGCGGCGCTCGGCTGTCCCATCTTGGGCGATGCCAGCTACGGCCGCTCCCCGCGCGATGCCGCGCTTCGCGCGATCGCGCACAGCCTGGGGCGACAGGCCCTGCACGCGCGCGTGCTGGGCTTCTTTCATCCCAAGACCGGCGCCTGGCTGGAATTTCAGTCGGAGCCGCCCGCGGACTTTTTGGCGGCTTTGGACAGCCTGCGCGTGCTGGCGGTCGGCGACCACGCGAAGGCGGAAACACGCAGTCGGCCGCGATCCTGGCAGGGAGGTTGATATGAAGACAACGAGTTTTTCCGTCGACGGTGGTGTTTCTGTCCCGCTGCTGGTGTCGGCCAGTATTCCGGCGCCGTTTCGCCACGGCTTCAGCACGCGCGTCGGCGGGGTCAGCGCGGCGCCCTATGAGAGTCTGAATCTGGGCGGCAAGTGGGGCGATTCGCCGGAGAATGTGGCGGAGAACCGGCGTCGTCTCTTGCTCATCTCGGGGGCGCACGCGCTGTACGCGGCCTGCCAGGTGCACGGAGCGCGCGTGGTGCGGGTGGCTGCCGGCGACGATCCAGATGTGGTGAAAAGAGAAGAGGCCGACGGGCTATGCAGCGACGTGGCTGGGCTTGGCCTGTCGGTTCACGTGGCCGATTGCGCGCCGGTGCTCATCGCGGATCCGCGCACCGGCGCGTGTGCGGCCCTGCACGCCGGCTGGCGCGGGACTGTGGCGGGCGTGGCCCCGGCCGGGGTGGAGACGCTGGCGAGGGGTTTTGGCTGCCGTCCGGAAGATCTGCGGGTCGCACTCGGTCCCTGCATCGGTCCCTGTTGCTTCGACGTTGGGCTGCAAGTGGTGGCCGCCTTCGAGACAGCTTGGCCCGGCGCACGCGCGGCGGGCGTGGTGATGGAGACAGCGGGTTTTCAACCGCGCATCGATCTGCGCCGGTGCCTGCGCCTGCAGTTTCAGGAAGCCGGCGTCTTGCCCGAGAACATCGAGGTCAGTTCCGACTGCACCCACTGCGACTCGGCCGGCCGCTTCTATTCCTTCCGCCGTTCCGGCCGTCTGACCGGCCAGTTGGCGGGATTCATCGTGGCTCCCGGGGGAAGCTAGCTATTTCACCACAGAGAGCACAGAGGTCACAGAGACGGACCGGAAAGGGGAGGGGGGCTTGCCCGGTCAGAACCCTTCATTTCCGGCCTCTGTGTTCTCCGTGCTCTCTGTGGTGAAAAGAGCTAGCTCTAGCCCGGACTACAGCGAAACCGTTGGCCCGGACAAACGGCTGCGCAAGCGTGGCGCGAATTTGCGCATGCGGTGGATCTTGTTCACCACGTCCATGTAGGCCAGCGCGGAGGCCTCGACGATATCGGTGCTGGTGCCCACGCCAGCGAAGGTGCCTTCCGGCGCGACCGCCACTATCTTCACGCGGCCCTGCGCCTCACGGCCAGCGCTGACGGAATCCAGGTGAAAGTCGCGCACCGTGATGTCGTAGCCCACGATACGGTCGATGGCCTTGGTGGTCGCGTCGACCACGCCGTCACCGCTTGAGGCCTCCTGGGACGCCTTGCCCTCGCACACAATGCGAACTGTGGCGGTGGGGATGACGCCGCGGCCGCCGGTGACATTGAGATACTCAAGCTTGTAGGCATCGGCCATTTCCTCGGCGTTGGCCGCCTCCATCAAGGCCACCAGATCATCGTCGAAGATGGTGCCCTTCTTGTCGGCCAAAGCTTTGAAGCGCGGATAGAAGGTCTCAAGATCGATGTCCTTCTCGCCGTAGCCCAGACTCTCCAACCGGTTCTTCACCATGTGGCTGCCCGACCGGC
>PMJE01000063.1 GCA_003157315.1 Myxococcales bacterium
GCTAGACCCGCCGGTGCTGGACCCGCCGGAGCCGCCGAGAGCGGATCCGCCTGAGCTGGACCCGCCCGACCTGGCTCCGTCGGAGCTAGACCCGCCGGTGCTGGACCCACCGGAGCCGGCGCCGCCCCAACTTGCGCCGCCCGAGATTGCACCGCCAGAGCTGGACCCACCGGAGTTCATTCCCGTCATGCCGGCGCTGGAACTCGATCCGCCAGAGCTGGAGCTAGAACCGCCCAAACTGGACGCTCCACCCAAGCTCCCCGAAGACCCAGCATTGGCATCCGGGCTCAAGCTTGTCTCACCGTTGGAACTGCTGCACGCGGCAAAAGCCAGCAGCAAGGAGGGAACGATCAGAATGGAACCGAAAGGGGCGATGGACGAAGCTACATTCATGGTTATCCTCGGGGTCCGAACGGGCGAAGACAAGAGCTGCATTCACTTTGGGGTCTGCATCCGTGTCGAATGGGTCGGATTTTGTTTCGCCGATTGCAATGCCTGTCGGGTGCGCTTGCCCGCCGACGCCAGATCCTGCCGCGAGTGGACAAGCCTCGTTCGATGCCACATTCGGCCTTCGCTGGCCAACCCGTTCAATACGGCCATGCACTGGCCTTCCGTTCGGGCCCAGGCAGTCGACGACGCTTACTCTATCCCTTGGCCAAGCGGTCGAAGGACCCGGTGTCGAAGAAGATGGTCAGTTCCTGAAGCTTGCCGTCTTTGGCCTTCCACAGTTCGGCCACCCAGCCCTGGATGTTGACCGCGTGAGGAAAGGTCCAATCGTAAAAAGCAAGTACGAAAGCCTCGTCTCCGTCGATAAACGATTTCACCACCAGCACCGCACTGAACACTTGAGAAAGTCTCTGGATAATCCCCAGAACCCTGTCACCGTTACAGGAACGGAACTGTTCGTCGTGGTGCCATTGCCGAGCTGGCCTCCGTATCCCCAGCACTGAACCGTGCCTCCGCTTAGCAACGCGCAGGTTTGAGAAGCACCGGCGGCAAGAGGGTTCGCAGATTCTCGCAGCCATGCCACCGAAACTCAAGACTCCGCCCGAGCTGGCCGCAACACCCGAGACGAGGACGTCGACTGTAGAGCGTCATCTCACTGACACGTTCCCGCAGAGCAGCTATCGCTATCGCCGGTGCCCGTGCCGATTGCCTCGCTGAAGCTGCAACTGTTGACGCTCAGGCACTGATCGCATTCCTTGGGAATGCACTGCTTCTTCGGAGTGCATGGCGGGGGTGTACCCACGTAAAGATCGGTCGTTATGCAAGCATCACGGCACACCAGACCGCCATAGCAGTCGCTGTCCTGGCTGCACTCATCAGTGCAGTTCTTCTTCCCACAACCACAGAAGACGAGTAACAGGAGTCCAACGGTCAAGGAAACAACACCACATCTACGATCACGCTTGGTATTCATAAGAGTCCCTTTCTTTCACCGAAGTCCTGAAGGCCGAGAAATAGCCAGAAGAACGCGTCAATGGGTTCGGAGCACTGGAAGCCGCCAGACCAGCCGGCACCGGCATCCGGCGGGTAGCAGGGAGCGGGCGCGGGCTGCTCGACGAAGGGCGAATAGAATGGAGCATAGTCGGAACAAGCGCCATTTTGCCTTCACCGAATCGCATCCGCAAAATGTCATACATGGGAACCTTACGTCAACTACAGAGACCTACGCGCCACTTTCCCAGCAAACTATCCCTATGCCCGGCACCAGTTGCAGGGGACGGCGATTTGGGCGCATACTCACGGGATGGCGATCAAAACCTGCGTTCTAGCTTCGTGTTTTGCGGTGGTGTCTCTTCTCGGTTGCGGTAGCGGAAGTCGTTCGAACAGTTGCATATCTGGCGCAAGCGTGCAGTGCGCCTGTCAAAATGGCGAGCAGGGCGCGCAGATTTGCTCTTCGTCCGGAACCTATGGGGCTTGCGTCTGTTCGGGGAACGCAGGGGATGCTGGCGGGCAGGGCGGGGTCATTGGCACCGGTGGCACCATGATCGCGGTGGATGCTGGAGGGAGCGGCGGGGCCATTGGCGGCGCAGAAGTGGCACTGTTGCTGATAGAGAGCGTTCAAAGCGTCTCAAACAATCCGACGGCTCCGTCGACCTTCACCGTCGCTACCGCCGCGCACATCACCAAGATCATGACGTACCATTGGAATGGCGGACAGGGCGCAGCGGTTGGAACTCTCGCGCTCAAGAACACCGCCACCTCGCAGACCTATGGGCCGTGGAGTGCGGTGGGGCTCAAGACTTCTCCCAGCGCGACGCCTGGGACGGCGTGGCCCACCATCTCGGACGGCCCTCCATTCTATTACTGGACTGTGCAGCCTGACACCGACATTCCCGCCGGCACCTACGCCGTTGTCGACTCGGATCCTTCCACTTGGGCGTACGCGTCCGATTCGAATGGTCGCGGAATCGCCTGGGTATTTGGCTGGCTTGAGAGCGGGGGCGCGCACGCAACCGACGGAGGACGCGGCGACTCGGGCACCGCGGTTGACGCGGGCGGCGCGGTCTCGGGTGCCTTCACGCTGACCACCACGACCCCCGACAGCAATAACACTGCGGTGGGCTCGTATCCCAGCCAGAAGGACGGCCCCGGCTTCGGCTACGAGGTCATCTCTTGCTCGCCCGGCCTGATCGAGATGCGGTTTTGGTGTACGGCAGACATCAATGGCGTAAGTACGCTTGGCAACTTCCGGGCTCGCTGGGAATGGACCAACCCGCCGGCCGCAATTCGCCCCGGAGATGTATGGCCGATTTCGGGGACCGCGACCGTGGTGCAGAACGAAGACATTTGCACGGCGGGAGGGGAGATCTCCACCGGCGCGTACTTCTGGCCGAGCAACCCAGGCTCGATCGGGCCGACTGTCACCAACACCAATCCGGCCGGGTATACGACAAGCGAACAGGCCGTGGGAACGTGCCAAACCGCCCAGGCGGATTTCGACATGAACATCTCACTCGGCGGCAGCTTTGGCGGGGCTTGCATGTTCTGGTACCACTACCAGTGGAATCCGTAGCGGCTGCTCCCCGTTGATGTGTGCCAGCTCTGCCGTTGTCCGCTGTTCCTCCAGATAGCCCTCTCCGTGCTTCTTTTTGACCAGCGCTTCGACCTCTCGTCGGAGAAGCCGCAGCCACGGATTCCCAAAAACCGAGCCTTCGCGATACTTGAGCTCGCCGTCAGCCCTAGCTCCTTCCGCGCCGTCTTGTCGCTGATGGTTGCGCCTTTGCGCTGCCATTCGGAATCCATGTCACCCATTGTCTTCCCCTTCAGCTCTCCCGTTGGCCGATGGCCTACAAGTTGAGCGCTTTGTTCAGCACCAGGCTGGCCTTGAAGGTCAACACGCGGCGGGCACTGATCGTGATCTCATGGCCGGTCTGCGGGTTGCGACCGGGACGCGCCTTCTTGTCTCTGACCACGAAGTTGCCGAAGCCTGAAATCTTGATCTTGTCGCCCTTTTCCAAGGTCTTCTTGGCGATGTCGAAGACGGTCTCGACGATATCGGCGGCCTCCTTCTTCGAGAATCCGCCGACCATTCCAAGGTGCGCACCGAACGACACGACGACCCCTCGTTCAAACCGGCTTTCCCGCGCCAGGAACCGATACGCCGTGACAGCCCCAAAGTCGGATCGAACGACCTGTGCCCTTGCGGCAGCGGCAAGAAGTTCAA
>PMJE01000084.1 GCA_003157315.1 Myxococcales bacterium
CTTCAAGGGTGCACGGCGGTTGCGCGTGGAGGATTGGCGCGTTGTCTATACCATCGAGCCCCCAGACGTCGTTCTCATCGTCAAGATCGGGCACCTTAGAGAAGTGTACGAAACCTGACCCAAGCATAGCCTCTCGTCGCAGAATTCCGTCCATCCGCAGGGCCATTGAGAACAAGCTCGCCTCTCAGCCGGGGTGTGGTGTCATCAGTGTCTTCCTGGAGCGCGAGGTATGGCGTCGGATCGGGACAATCTTTCTTTATCGTCGCGCCTTAGACCGGGGTCCTTGCCGCAGCAAGCACATACCGCTGATTGCCTTCGCCGTTGGCACCGGGACCTCTTCGGGACGACGACAAGTTGGTGCGGGGCGACCTTCCCATTTCGCGGCGGTTGCGTTTGCGTGTACCGTACTCCAAAATGCCCCGGTTCATGGCCAGAATGTCCCCAAACAAAAGGAGAGTCATGACTAGGCACGTTCAATCCGCGTCTGCCACCACGCTGGCGATTGCGCTTACCCTTTTCGGTTGTGGCGCGGGGAATTCCAACCAGCCCAAGGACGCTTCGGTCGACCGGTCGGGCGGCAGCCGAGATTCCGGCGTCGTGGGCGACACGCGCATCGTCGACAGCAGTGCCAGCAGCCAGGACGGCAGCGCTGCCAGCCTGGACAGCGGGACCGGGGATAGGGTCATCGTCGGCCTCGACGCTGCTCTCGACTTGTCTGCCGATCTTCCCGCCGCTACGCCGGACATGGCGATGCCAACGGAGGCTGGCCACGACGGAGCTTCCGACCGAGCCGCCCCGGATGTTGCTGCCACTCCTGATTCCCCTTCTGACATTTCCGCTGATGGCCAGGATGGCGGAGCGTCGTGTCTGGGCACGTGTAGTCCGGACGGCGGTGGCACCGGCGGGTTGGACGGCTCCGCAGGCACGAAGGATGGCGGCGCGGCGGGAAGCAAGCGCATCTACGCCGTCAACTACAACAGCGCAAACGGCAGCGACAACGTAACCTCCTATCCGGCGGAGGGAACGGGCGATATCGCACCAATCGGCAAGATCGCCGGCCCCAGTACCAAGCTTGGGGGCATTGTCCAGATGGCTTTCGATGGAAGCGGGAAGATCTACGTCCTCGGGAGAAACGGCCTCACCTATCCCGCGCAGAGCATCGAGGTTTTCGCCGCGGGCGCCGACGGCGACGTAGCGCCGATCGCGACGCTGGCGGGCCCGAGCACTGGACTGGTCGGAGCCCTGAGTCTGGCCGTTGACAATGCCGGCAAGATGTACGTCGCCGGATCCATTCCGTGCTCAACGTGCACGTCCGCCACGCATCCTGGAATCATGGTCTTCGCGGCAGGCGCCAATGGCGATACGGCTCCGCAGCAGATCATCGCGCCCGCCGTATACCCAGCCGTGGACAATACGGGTCTCGATGCGAGTGATCTGTTTGTCGGCGTCGACGCGGGCGGGAACATCTATACGGCCGATTCTTATTCGCAGAAGGTCCTCGTCTTCGCGCCGAACGCCAACGGCAACGTCGCCCCGCTTCGCGTGCTCTTGGGCGACAAGACATTGCTTTCCGGCTGCGAGGGCGTTGCCTTTGACAGCGCGGGCAACCTGTACATCGCGAACTACAACGGAATGAGCGTGACTGTCTACCCGCCAGGGGCGAGCGGTAACGTGGCCCCCGCCGCAACGATCACCGGAGCCAACACGGGTATCGGCATGCTAGCGGCGATCGCGGTCGACACTGCGGGCACGGTCTGGGCATCGGGCCAGGCGGTCGACAGCACCGGCCGCCTGCGCAATGCCATCCTCCGCTTTGCCCCGGGCACGAACGGCAACGTGGCCCCGGTAGCCGCTCTCGCCGGCGGGGATACCGAGATCGATGCGACGAGCCTCGCCGTCTACTAGCGCGCCACCTTCTTGAGCGACTGCGCGAGCTTCACGGCCTCGGCGACGCCACTCTCCGCTGCGGTCTGCTTCACCTTCGCGCGATCCGCGCCGGCGAGCGACCTCAGGAAGCCCAAGTACTGCCCTTGCAGCTTGCGCGCCTGCTTGACCTTCGGCGTGAGCTTAGGCGCCTTCTTCGCAGTCACCGGCCTCGCGCCGGTGGTAGACTCGCGGCTTGTTGGTTTTGGCAAGCCCTCTTCTGCGAGACAGCGAAGGGAAGCCCTGCTTCCGGCTGAGTGACAGCTGAAGAGTCGAACAACTACCCAAGAAGGACGCCCGCATGAAAAGATCCACACTGTTTCCTGCGTCGATGGCCGCATTGACGGCTCTTTCTCTTGCTGGCGTCGCCGGCGCGAGCATGACCGAGCGTCTTGAAGCGAAGTATCTAAAGAGCCGCATCAAGCTGCGGATTGACGAAGACTGGAGAGTCCAGTCAGGGAATGCTTCCGGGGCCCAGGCCACAGCCTTCGACGATTCGCAGTGGACAGTCACCAATGTTCCGCACGATTTCAGTATTACCCTGGTCAAGCCGACGTCTAACGATCCAGGTGCGAGCGGCTGGTACCGGAAGCACTTCACCTTGCCTGCGGGTTTCGCCGGAAAGAAAGTCATCGTGCAATTCGATGGCATTTACCACGACTCGAAGGTGTACTTGAACGGCACGCAAGTTGGCAGCCAGCAATACGGCTATGTGAGCTTCATTTGCGACCTGACGCCATACCTGAATGCAACCGGTGACAATGTGCTCGCGGTCTTTGTCGACAATCTGACGGTCAGAAATTCTCGCTGGTATTCCGGAACGGGGATCTTCCGCCACGTGTGGCTGATCGCGACGGACAAGGTCTATGTCAGGAACTGGGGCACCGCCGTCACTACGCCAACGGTTGCGGTCGCGCAATCCCAGATCAGCGTGCAGACCGATGTGGTGAACGACTTGACGACGGACCAAACGCGCACTCTGGAAACTGTCATTTACGACGAGGCAGGCAGCGAGCTGACCAAGTCCTCCACGCCGATCACCGTTGCCGCAAGCAGTACCGTCACGACCACGCAGAACTTGACGCTTTCGTCAGTCACGCTTTGGTCGCCGTCAACGCCTGTGCGCTACTATGCCTACTCACAGCTCCTCAACAACGCGTCTCTTGCTGATGACTACGTGACCCCATTTGGCATCCGGGAGCTCAAGTACACGCCAGGAACAGGTCTCACGATAAATGGCATGCCGACCAAGATGAAGGGCGTGTGCATCCATCACACCCTGGTGCCGGCGGGTGCCGCAGTGGCCGACAGCATGTGGGAGCGCGCCATCAAGGAAATAAAAGCCTCGGGCGCTAGTTCCATCCGGACCTCTCACAATCCGTATAGCCCGGAATTCTACGATATTTGCGA
>PMJE01000488.1 GCA_003157315.1 Myxococcales bacterium
GCGCGCCTTCCCCGTGATTCGCGACCTCATGGTCGACCGCAGCGCCTTTGATCGCGTGATCGCGGCCGGCGGTTTCATCACCTCGCCCACCGGAAGCGCGCCGGACGGCAATGCCATCCTGGTTTCCAAAGGCGCGGCTGACGCTGCCATGGAAGCAGCCTCCTGCATCGGGTGCGGAGCGTGCGTCGCGGCTTGCCCCAACGCCTCTGCCATGCTGTTCGTCGGTGCCAAGGTTTCGCACCTGGGCCTGCTGCCGCAGGGCCAGCCCGAACGCTGGTCGCGCGTGCATGCCATGGTGGCGGCTATGGACGGCGAGCGCTTTGGCGGCTGCACCAATTTCCTCGAATGTGCGGCAGTCTGTCCCAAGAACGTATCGCCCGACTTCATCGGCCGCCTCAACCGCGACCTCATCGGCGCTGTGTTTCTGGCCCGGCCGCGAGTGGCCAGTACGGAGGTGCAGACATGAATACGCTCTTTGGCTATGGATCAATGGAGAAACGGCTCACCCGGAAGGATGTGAAGGAAATTTGCGAGGCGGCTCTGGCCGACCTTCCGTTNNATCGGAACATGCGCAGAGATACCCGAAAGTCCATTTGTTCAACCACGAGCACCACAAGCGGGATGAGCTGGTCTCGCTGGGAACACTGGCCGGTGAAGAGGTGGCCCAGCTCACCCAAGGGCTATTCTCCCGCGACATCCCTGTCACCATCAACCGCAAGGCCACCGAATACGATCACATCCTCATCGTTTCGCCCGTGGTCCCGCACGAGGCCATGGGCTTTGCCGGCGGCAACAAGTACTTTTTCCCCGGTATTGCGGGACTCGACCTGGTTGAGAAGTTCCATTGGTTGGCAGCGGTAATCACCAACCCCGTGGTCAACGGCGTCAAGGACACGCCCACCCGTCGGGTGATCAATCGCGCAGTTCAGTTTCTGTCGACGCCGCGCACCTGTTTCTGCTTTGCGGTCGACGACCATCACCAACTTGCTTGCCTGTTTGCCGGCGACCCCGCGGAATCCTGGTCGCGTGCGGCTGACTATTCGGCGCAATTGCACATCAAGTACCTGGACAAGCCGTATCGGCGCGTGCTGGGCCTGACTCCTGCCATCTACGAGGAGGTGTGGGTTGCGGGCAAGGCGATGTACAAGCTGGAGCCGATCGTGGCCGACGGCGGCGAATTGGTCATCCACGGAGCGCACGTCAAAGCCGTGTCCTTCATGCACGGCAAGCAGATCGAGCGTATCGGCTACCACGTGCGCGACTACTTCGTGAAACAGTGGGATCGTTTTGCCGACGAATCGAAACTGATCCTGGCGCACTCGACCAACGTCAAGGGCATTGGGAAATTCGAGAACGGAATCGAATATCCCCGCATTACCGTAACCTTGGCCACCAGCATTGCAAAGGCGAGATGCGAGGCGATCAACCTCGCCTGGCGAGATGTGAATTCGATCGACATTGCACGCTGGAAAGAGGATCCAGAAACTCTGGTGGTCGAGGAGGCAGGACAGGTGCTCTATCGACTGAAGCAGGGCAAAGCTGAAGTCGCGATTGCATGACAGAAGACTGCGAGTAGTCAGTGGAGGTTTGCTGCAGTCGAGCGAGAGGTGGGCCGTGGTCAGCGAGTGGCTGATTTCGAGAGCGTTGCGAGAAAGGGCTGGCTTTCTTCCGCCCGATGAAGCAGTAAATGGGCGGAGAAGATCGGGTGAAACACATGACCACTGCCCATGAACGCTATGATGCCCTACGCGCACTTGGCCTGAAGCTGGATCTCACCCGGGGCCAGCCTGGCGACGAAGATTTCGATTTGTCGAATCCCATGCTCACCGTGGTCGACGAGAAGTCCCTCGTGACGTCAAGCGGGGTGTCCATCCGCAATTATCCCGGTGGGGTCGCGGGCTTGAAAGAAGCCCGAGAGCTCTTCGCCCCGTTGCTTGGAGTGCTCCCCGAAGAAGTTCTGGTCGGCAATAACTCAAGCCTCGCGCTCATAAGCAACACGCTGATGTGGGCCATGCTGAAAGGCGTGCCCGGCAGCCCGGCGCCATGGAGCAAAGCGGAGACCAAGTTCGTCGTGACCGTGCCGGGCTACGATCGACATTTTCTCATGCTCGAACGGCTCGGCATCGGCATGATTCCCGTCGAAATGACGGCGGAAGGGCCGGACATCGCCGCGGTAGAGCGCGCGGTTGCCTCGGACCCAGCGGTCAAGGGTCTGCTCTTCGTGCCAACTTACAGCAACCCCACCGGTGATACGACCACGCAGGCCGTCGCCGAACGCCTGGCAACCATGCATACGGCGGCGCCGGACTTCACCATCTTCGCCGACGATGCCTACGCCGTCCACCACCTCGACGATACGCCGCCACCCCACCCCGACTTGCTCGGGGCGGCCAAGCGGACGGGGCACCCGACGCGCGTTATTCTCTTCGCATCGACGTCCAAGATCACCTTCGCTGGCGCGGGGATTGGGTTCTTGGCTGCGAGCCGGGAAATGCTGGCCTGGCTTACCGATCTGTTGTCCACGCAGATGATCACGCCCAACAAGATTGAACAGTACCGTCACGTCCTGTTCTTGAGCCGCTATCCGGGCGGGATCCCGGGAATCATGCGGGCCCACGCCTGCCTGCTGGCCCCCAAGTTCAACGCGGTGGAGGAAGTACTCCAGCGTGAGCTCGGAAGAGAAGGGCTGGCGCANNGGCGTGGCGCTGACTCCCGCAGGGGCCACTTACCCCTTTGGCAAAGACCGCCATGACCGCAATATCCGAATATCCCCGACCCGACCACCGGTTGCGCAGGTGCACAGGGCGATGGAGGTAGTCGCAGTCTGCATCCAGCTAGCCAGTGAGGAAGCGCGCCAGACCAAGCGTTGATCAACGCCGCAGCAACCCCAGGCCAGTGCAAGAGCCCCGTACGGGGTTGAGCGTCTTGACGATCTGGACGGATGGATCCTGCCAGGCCTCACTTCACGGTCACGGTCGCGCGTAGGCGGATGTCGCGGGAGGAGCTGGCGGCACGGATTTCGAAAGTGCCGGGGTCGATGTGCCAGGCGTCCGGTTCGGGAAGTTTGGGATCGAAGTAGGAGAAGGCGCGCGCTGGGAGCCTCAGGGTGACCACGCGCTCTTGCCCAGGGGCGAGGTCGACCTTGGCGAAGGCGCGCAGTTCTTGCTCGGGCCGGGAGACCGCGGCGGATTGGGCGTGAACGTAGGCCTGCACCACCTCGGCGCCTCGTCGCGCGCCAGTGTTCTTCACTTTCAGACGAACGCTGACTCCGCGCTCGGGATCCCAGGCAGAAACCGCCAGGTCGCGATAGGCGAAGGTCGTGTAGGAAAGGCCGTAGCCGAACGGGAAGAGCGGCTCGATCTTGCGCGTGTCG
>PMJE01000516.1 GCA_003157315.1 Myxococcales bacterium
GCGCGTGTATGTCTCGACCTATCCAACGATGATGGGGTTGATCGACGAATCCCAAGACGGCCAACGGCGTTTCGGGGTCGGGCACTTCGATCTGGTCATCATCGACGAGGCCCACCGTTCGGTGTTTCAGAAGTACAGCGCCATCTTCGACTACTTCGACTCGCTGCTGGTGGGCCTGACTGCCACGCCCAAGGACGAGGTGGATCGCAATACCTACAAGCTGTTCGAATTGGAAAACGGCGTTCCCACCGATGCCTATGGACTCGACGAAGCGGTGAAAGACAAGTTTCTGGTGCCGCCAAGGGCCGTGTCGGTCCCTCTGAAATTCCAGCGCGAAGGCATCAAGTACGCCGACTTGTCCGATGAGGAAAAGGAACAGTGGGATGAGCTGGAGTGGGACGAGGACGGCACGGTTCCCGACCGGGTGGAGTCCGAGGCGGTCAATAAGTGGCTGTTCAACAAGGACACAGTTGACAAGGTACTCAGGCACCTGATGACCCAGGGACTGACCGTGGCGGGCGGCGACCGCCTGGGCAAGACGATTCTATTCGCCAAAAACCAGGCGCACGCGGATTTCATCGCAGAGCGCTTCGACGCCAACTATCCGCATTTCAGGGGCGAGTTCGCCCGAGTTATCACCTTCAAGGTCGAGTACGCGCAGAGCTTGATCGACAACTTCTCGATCAAGGACAAAGCGCCGCACCTCGCGCTTTCGGTGGACATGCTCGATACCGGCATCGACGTTCCCGAGGTGGTCAATCTGGTGTTCTTCAAGGTCGTGCGCTCGAAGACCAAGTTCTGGCAGATGCTCGGGCGCGGCACCCGGTTGTGTCCGGATCTGTTTGGCCCGCGCAAGGACAAGCAGTACTTCCAGATTTTTGACTACTGCGGAAATCTGGAGTTCTTCGGCGAGAACCCCGCGACAGTGGACGGCGCGGCCGGTGAACCTTTGGGCAAACGCCTGTTCAAGCGGCGCCTGGAGACCATTGGCGAGTTGGACAAGAAGCTTCGTCTCGGCACCAGACTGGCCGATGGTCCGCAAGTGGCGGTGGGAGATCCCCGCAACGATGCCGAGCTGCGCATCGCGGTCGCCGAGCTGCTGCACAGTGAAGTGGCCGCCATGAACCTCGACAACTTTGTGGTGCGGCCCAAGCGGCGCATGGTCGAGAGGTACGCGCAGGCCGCGGCGTGGACCAGCCTTTCCGACGAGGCCCTGGCCGAGCTGGCGCACGATGTGGCGGGCTTGCCGTCCGAACTGGAACCCGAGCCAGAAGAGGCCAAACGCTTCGACCTACTTGTCTTGAGTCTGCAACTGGCCCAACTGCGAAGCGAGCACGCCTTCGAGCGCCTGCGCGACCAGGTGAAGGCCATCGCGGGACTGCTGGAAGAAAAATCCGCGATTCCCATGGTGCGCGCGCAAATGGAGTTGATCGCGGACGTGCAGACCGACGAATGGTGGCAGGACGTCACCACGCCCATGCTAGAGCGCGTGCGCCGGCGCTTGCGGGACCTGGTCCAGTTCATCGACAAGCAAAGTCGCAAACCGGTCTATTCTGATTTCGTGGACGAGCTGGGCGTGCAGATCGACGTGGAATTGCCCGGCTTCAAGACCGGCGATGATTTCGAGCGATTTCGCGCCAAAGCGCGCTCGTTCCTGCTGGCCCACAAGGATCACGTGGCCATTCACAAGCTGCGCATGAACCGCGCGCTCACGGCGGCGGATTTGGCCGAGCTGGAACGCATGCTGGGTGAAAGCGGGATTGGCGGCCCCGAGGACATCAACCGCGCCAAGGAGACTTCGCACGGGTTGGGGCTGTTCGTGCGCTCGCTGGTGGGACTCGATCGGGAAGCGGCCAAGGCGGCTTTGGGCGGATTTGTCGCGGGGAAGTCGCTGGCCGCGAACCAAATCGAATTCGTGAACCTGATCGTGAATCACCTCACTGAGCATGGGGTGATGGAGGCGGGGCTGCTCTATGAGTCGCCTTTCACGGATCTCACGCCACGTGGCCCGGATGGCCTGTTCAGTTCGGTGCAGGTGAATGAGTTGATAGGTGTGCTCGACCGGGTGCGAACAACGGCGATGGCGGTCTGAGCGCGGCGTGCTGGCAGCATCGGCGTCAGCGGGCTGTGGCGAACTCAGGCTGCGCGCTTCCCGAGGGCCGGCCCCGGGTCGTATGATCATCGCATGCGCTTACTGCCGATCGCGGTTTCGTGCTTGCTTCTGGCCCATTCCTTCGCCTATGCGGCGGCGTGGGACAAGCCGGTTTGGCAATTTACTTTCCAGGACCTCACTGAATCAGCACGCGGTCGATGTTGCACGTGGTTCCGCTGCTGTACAAGTCCTTGAGGCCGGTCACCCTGACCTTGAGCACGTATGATCCGTTCGGCACGATGGGGCTGGCATAGACCAGATAGTTGCCGGTGGCCGGCGCATCGTAGCGGAGGCTGACCTGCACTTCCGGGGTCACCGCCGTGCCGCTGCTATCTGACAGCGTGACGCCCATGATTCCCGAACTGTTGTCATAGGCGGAATAGAGAAGGATTCGCGTTCCGGTAAACCCAATGGTGGCGGTCGCGCCAGTGGTGGACGACGAANNGACGACGAATGTGAATCACTGTTGTAGCAACTGCTACATGAGCTGGCGGTCCAGCCGCTGCTATGGGTGAATTGGTTCGGCCCGGTGCCTGTGGTGTTGTCGTTGACAATTGTTCCGGAAGGGGTGACCGGGCTCCAGGTGCCAGCCGCGACATCCAGATTCCACATGGCATTGTAGGTGGGAATCGATTCCGTGGAACCGCTTACCGTAAAGGGTTGCATCACCAGCGTCGATGCTGGCAAATGGCCGTTGACCCATCGATCACCGACGTAGATGTAGGTCGTTGCGGAAGTGCCGGCCACCGTGACAACCGCCGTGTCCTGCGACTCCCAGGTCTTGGATCCGCTCGGACAGAAATTGCCGTGCGAAGTCCAGGTCCCAGTCAGCGATGTTGCGGTGGAGTAAGAGTTGTCGTTGCAATGCCAGTAGCTTCCTTGCGAACTTTGCCAGAAGTATGTACTGCCCGCCTGGTAGAGGGATACGCCTTCACCACTCTGAATTCCGCTCTTGACCGGGGTGGTATTGATACTCAAACCATCCGCGGAAAACTTGTACAGCTTGCCCTCGGAGCGGACCAGGTATTGCGAGCCGTCGGTATCCTGGAAAACCTGGAAATCATCGGCACCGGTANNGATGTAGATGACGTACTTGCTGGTGGAAGCATTGTACAAGATCTTCGGTCTCTCGCCGCACTGAGGAGGGTAGAGGATCGTCCCGGCGACCGGTGTCACCACTGTTCCGACAAACGTCCAGTTCACGAAATCCGTCGTGGAATACATGCTTATGCCCGAAAAGGCGTCCTCGCCATTGGCGGCCGAGCCGGAATAGGTGTCGTTCTTTCCCGAGCGTTGCTCGCCCACCATGTAATAGGTGTTGCCGACTTTGATAAAGCCCACACCATGCGCGTTGACCAGATTCCCGCTGGTGTCGAGCAAGGGCACGGCAGAGATAATCGAAGCGGTTGCACCGGTCGCTGTCGTGCCGCCGGTTGCTGTCGTGCCACCGGTTGCCGCTCCGCCCGTCGACGATGTTCCGCCAGACGTGCTGGTACCACCGCTCGCGACACCTCCGCTGCCGTTGCCTCCGGCCGCTGCTGTGCCGCCTGTGCGTGCAATGCCGCCGGTCCCTGTGGTGCCCCCCGTGACGATCTGCGTGCCTCCCGCGGCAGTTGTACCCCCGGTCCCGCTAGCGCCCCCGGTGACCGTAGTGCCGCCGGCGGCGATCATACCAGCCGTGCCGCTTGCGCCATCGATGGCCGCGCTGCCGCCGTTGCCGCCATTGCCGCCAGTAGCGATCGAACCACCTGTGCCGCTTGTACTGCCGGTCGAAAACGTGCCACCGGATGCAACGGTACTACCGATCGAGGCGGATCCTCCGGCGACACTGCCACCACCCGAACCCATCTGGCCACCGGGCGTACCGCCCGCGGTGGAGTTTTCGCCTGTGGAGCGAGAATTTGCAGAACCCGAAGAACTGCACGCGAAGGTTAGGAAAAGGCAACCCGCGGTTAGGATACTGACAGGGCCGACGATTTGTCGCATGGTGCCGCTCCGAGTTGGTGGTGCAATCCTACGAATCCCCTTATACCAGTTGCACCGCGGGAAATCGGCTCAGTCGCGAGCCACGAGCGAGGAAGGCCAAGCCTGATCTTGTTTCTGAGGCCTCGTTTGCGGCATGATCATCGTATGCGCTTGCTGCC
>PMJE01000382.1:0-215 GCA_003157315.1 Myxococcales bacterium
GTCATGGAGTTCCTCGACGGCGAGCCCCTGGCACAACTGGTGATGCGTGATGCGCCTCTGCCGGTGGAGCGGAGCCTGGGCATCCTCCGTCAGGTTTGTAGCGCGCTGTCGGCTGCCCACGCCAAGGGCATCGTTCACCGTGACGTGAAGCCCGAGAACATCTACCTGGTGCGACGGGGCGAGGTTGACTTCGTCAAGGTGGTGGACTTTGGCGT
>PMJE01000382.1:283-7364 GCA_003157315.1 Myxococcales bacterium
CTGGGCGTGATCTCGCAGGTCATCACGCAGGAAACCGTGCCGCCGTCGCAGCTTCGGCCCGAGTTGGGCATACCGGCCGCAGTGGACCGGGTGGTCATGCGCGCGCTTGCCAAGGACCGCGACCGGCGCTACCAGCAGATGGCGGAATTCGAGCACGATCTTGAGCGACTCCTGGCCGGGGATTCCACCGTAGCTTTGCGGGAAGCGCCGGGGCCGAGCGAGGCTCCCGCCGGGCATCGGCTACGCTGGCCGCTGGCGGCGCTTGGCGTACTGGCTCTGGGCGCGGCGATCGCGGTGGCGTTGGTGGGCGGCGGTCAGCCAGCGCAGGCTCCGGTGGCGCCCGCGCCGGCAAAGCCGGCCGTGCCCGTGGCGCGGCCCGCGGTTGCTCCTGCTGCTCACCCAGCGCCAGCCGCTCCCGTACCGGTGCCCGTGACGCCCGAGCGAGGCCGGCATGTGGCCAAGCCACACGTTTCTCGCGCCTCTGTCACCGCAACCCCAGCCGGGCCGGTCGAGCGAAGCAAGAAGCCCAAGGCCGACGACACCATCGCGCCTTCGCCCTACCAGAACGACGAGTGACACGGATGGCGCCCGCCCGCTCTTGCGTCGCGACCAGGACCACACGGTCACCCGCGCCCTGGCTGTTGGCTTTTCTGGTGGCGTTCTTCGTCGCGGGCAGGTCAGTGCAAGCACAGGACGCCGATCGCGCCGCGCAAGCCCGCCAGCACTACCAAGCTGGCGTCGGTCTCTTCGAGGCTGGCAACAAGGAGCAAGCCCTAGTCGAGTTCGAGCTCGCGAACGAATTTGTGCCCAAGAAGGAAAACCTGTTCATGATCGCGCAGTGCCAGTACCACCTGGGCTTGCTCAAGCAGGCGCGCGCAAACTATCAGGAGTTCTTGCTGCAGCCGTCGAGCGAGGAGTTGGCCAATATCGCCCGCCTGCGCATCGAGGCCATCAACCGTCGGCCCGGCGTCCTGGTCATCAACACCGTGCCTGATCAAGTGCAGGTTCGCATCGAGGGCGAAGGCCAAGTATTCAACGGCGACGCACCCAACGAGTTTCGCGTACCGCGCGGGCGCTACCGGGTGACGGTGAGCAAACCCAATTTCGTCGGTCAGGACCGGGACGTCGCCATCGACGTGGCTGAGACCAAGCCGCTGTTCTTCAAGTTGGACCCCATTCCAGCGCGCCTAGAGATCCGCACCGCGCCCGGCAACGCCACGCTCTACGTGCGAGGCAACCGCACGCAGAACCCCTACGCACAGAACGTGGAACCGGGAAACTACGAAATCTACGCCGAGGCCAAGGATCACCTTGCCCGCCGCGATCTCGTGCCACTGGCGCCGGGGCAACAGCTCAAGCTCGATTTCCCCCTGGTCTACGTCCAGCGTTCGGGACGGCCCGAGCTGATCGGTTTCTGGATGGGGATCGGTGCGATAGGTGGAGGTATGGCCGTGACCACGCGGCTCAATCCAACCCAGCCCACCAACCTGTTCCTAGTAGGCGCTGGTGCCCTGGCGGGCTGCATCGGCGCGGGTGTGATCTCGACCGCCCTGGTTCCGAGCTACATCCGAGACAACCTGGCCCTGTTCCGCATCGGCGCTGGCTGGATTGGCGACCTGGAAGGGCTGTCCTTGGGACTTGCCCTCACGCAGGGAAAGGGAGGCACCTGGTTGGGAGGCGTGGTGGGCCTCGGCGCAGGCTCGCTGGCGGGATGGTGGCTGGAAGACCGCGCACCCAACTACGGTCGTGTAGCGGTCATCCAAAGTGGCGCGTTTCTGGGTGCGGCCGCCGGGCTGCTGGCCGTCCCGGCCCTGGGGTTTGGACTGGAACCCGGCTCCACGATACTCGCGGACCGCATCGGCTGGGGTCTGTTGGCGGGCATGAACGTAGGGTTGGTGACCGGGCTGGCGCTTGCCTACTTGCCCGACCAGCGGCTCTACGGGCCGAGCTGGCAGCGGGTCATACTGATCGACTTGACTGCGGTGGCTGGTGGGTTCATTGGCGCGCTCATGCAGATGTGTATTTCGGGTCAGACCAGCACAGGGTTCTGTGGCAATGACCAGATCGGTCCCAAGATGGCTCGCTACGCCCTTGCCGGAAGCGCAGTCGGGCTAGCGGCCGGCTTCTTTCTGACCTGGAGGTACGACAAGTACGACAACAATCTCGCACAAGCACAGCCCACCCGCGGCGTGCCCTTGCCAGGCGTACTGCCGGTGCAAAGTACCGACGGCCGTTGGGCACTGGTTCCGGGTCTTGTGTCACAAGGCCAGTTCTAGACGTGACTGTGCTTGGGTTGCCAGCTAGGGGCGAGTTTGTGGGGTTGCCGCCTGGCACTTTGGCGGCTGCCCTGCGCGCGCATCTGCCCGGCCAGAGCTGGAACGATCTGCGCAGCCTGTGCGCCTCCGGCAAGATCAGCGTGAATGGCGAGCGAGAGTTAGACCCAGCACGACGATTGACCGGCGGTGAAACCGTGGCCTGGAGCCTCACCGCCCCCGACCCACGCCGCACGGCAACCCGACCCGACTTCCGCATCGTGTACGAGGATGGCCATCTCATCATCATCGAGAAACCGGAAGGCGTTTCCAGCGTGCCCTACCAGCGCAGAGAGAGAGGCACGGCCCTGGACCTCATCCGTGAGGCATGGCGCCGGCAAGGGAAGCGCGCCGCTGCGACGCCGCTCTACACTGTCCACCGCATAGACAAAGACACCTCGGGGCTGCTGTGTTTTGCCAAGACCAAGCTGGCTGAGCGCGGGCTTCACCAAGTGTTCAAGTACCACCGTGCGCAGCGAGAATACCTTGCGGTTGCCCACGGGCAGGTGCGGCCGTCGCGCATCGAATCGCGCCTGGTCGCCGATCGCGGCGACGGGATACGCGGCAGTACGCGGCGGCCCCACGAGGGGCAGCAGGCAGTCACGCACGTCGAGGTCATCGAGAGCCTACCGGCGGCTACGGTGTGCCGCGTGCGCCTGGAAACTGGCCGCACCCACCAGATCCGGATCCACCTGGCTGAACAGGGGCATCCCCTGGTGGGAGAAACCGTCTACCTGCGCGACCACACGCGCACTGGCCGCACGCTTCTGCCCTGCCCGCGCCTGTTGCTCCACGCCGCCACCCTGGGCTTCGATCACCCAGTTACCGGCAAGCACCTGGATTTCGCCAGTGAGTTGCCGCCGTCGTTCGAGGCGGAGCTGCAGCGCCTGCGGCGTCGTTAGCACAGAAGTTACGAAAGAGTTCCACCCGATGCACACCAAATACCCTGGGCCTCCGAAGCGGCGGCGCCTGGCGCGCATTGCGCGCTGGCTGGGAGTGCTTATGCTGGTCGGAGCGATAGCGGCGATCGCGAGCGGTTGGAGGGCTTTCGGAAAGCGGCCCCAGGGCGCGCGCCGCGCTCGCATGGAACGGTCGCCACAGTGGAAGGAGGGTCGCTTTCGCAACCCAGAGCCGATGGAGAACGACTATCTGGGCGCGCTCTTGGCCATCGTGCACGCAAGCCGGTTCGCCTCACCCAAAGCGCCAGTAGCGACCGAGCCAGTCGACGCAAAGAGTTTCCAAATCCAGCCCGCGACCGGATTGCGTGTCACCTGGTTCGGACATTCGACGTTTCTACTCGAGATCGAGGGCCACGTTGTTCTCATCGACCCGTTCTGGAGCCCACGCGTTAGCCCCATGAGTTGGAGCGGACCCAAGCGCTGGTACGGACCGCTTATTGCGCTCGCTGATCTGCCGTTGCCCGACGCGGTGGTCATTTCGCACGACCACTATGACCACCTGGACTACCCAACCATCCGCGCGATGAGAGACTGGAATACCACCTTCGTCGTCCCGCTCGGGGTGGGCTCGCACCTCGAGTACTGGGGCGTGCCGGCGGAGCACATCGTCGAGCTCGACTGGTGGGAGCGCACCAAAGTGCACGGCCTGGAAATCGTCGCAACCCCGGCGCGACACATTTCGGGACGAACCTTTGGCATAGGCGACGCAGGTACCCTGTGGAGCGGGTTCGCCTTCCTGGGAGAGAAACTGCGCGCGTACTGCTCGGGCGACACGGGCCTCTTTCCTGGAATCAAGGAGATTGGCGAGAAACTCGGACCCTTCGATCTTACGATGATCGAGGCGGGCGCGTATGGGCGTTGGTGGTCAGACTGGCACCTCGGCCCAGAGCAGGCGGTCCTCGCCCACCAGCTGGTGCGCGGAAGGGTTCTTTTACCCGCGCACTGGGGTCTGGTGACCCTCGCGTACCACGCGTGGACCGAGCCCATCGACCGCGTGCTCGCGGCAGCCGCCAAGGCGAAGGTCACGGTGGCTGCGCCAAAGCCCGGTCAAAGTATCGAACCGCTGGCGCTGCCGCCGCTGGCGCGCTGGTGGCCCAATCTGCCGGGCCACACTGCCGAACAGGATCCCATCATATCGAGCCACACGGCTTCGCTGCGAAGCCCCTGATAAGCCGTAGCTAATCCCCGAAACTTGTGCCCACCGCGCGTGCCGCCGTCACCAGCGGATCGTCGGGTGGCACCGTGCGCTGCTTGCCGGCCACTGACTCGATGGGAACCGCGCCCAGCTTGCCCCCACTGAGCACGACCAACTGCCCTTGTGCTCCATGCATGAGTAGGTCGAGAGCGTGGTAGCCGAACATGGTGGCCAATACGCGATCGCCGGGCGTAGGCGAGCCGCCGCGCTGGATGTGGCCCAAGATGGTGGCGCGCGCCTCCAGCCTGGTCGCGGCTTCGATATCGGCCACCAGCTTGTTGGCAATGCCGCCCAGGCGAATGGGGTCCGGACTGGTNNATGATGGAGAAGCGCTTGCCCGCCCGACTGCGCTTGCACAGGACGTCGCACACCTTGGCAAAATCGTAGGGGATTTCGGGCATGAGGATGACGTCCGAGCCGGAAGCAACGCCGGTGTGCAATGCCAGCCACCCGGCGTTGCGGCCCATGACCTCGACCACCATCACCCGGTGGTGGCTCATGGCCGTGGTGTGGATCTTGTCAAAACATTCACACGCGGTGTCCACCGCGGTCTCGAAGCCGAAGGTGCGTTCGCAGCCTTCCAGATCATTGTCGATGGTCTTGGGCACACCGATGCAGTTGATGCCATGCTTGATCAAGTTGTCTGCGCCAGTCATGGTGCCATCGCCCCCGATGCACACCACTGCGTCGATCTCGCTGGCGCGCAGATGGTCGTACACGCGGTCCGTCACATCCGCCCATTCAATCTTTCCGTTGCGCTCGATGGCGAAGCGTTGCGGATTGGCCTGGTTGCTGGTGCCCAGAATGGTGCCGCCCTGGGTGAGAATGTTGGAGACGTCGTTCCAGCTCAACAGCCGCATGCGGTTTTGGATAAGCCCCAAGAACCCATCCTCGATGCCGTAAACTTCGAGGCCGTAAATGTGCATGGCCGTCTTGGTCACGGCGCGAATGACGGCGTTGAGGCCAGGGCAGTCGCCGCCACCCGTCAGCACCCCAATGCGCTTGATGGTGGGCATGGGGAGTATTGTACGGCAGATCCTGGGATTCGGGGTACGGCTCCGGAGTAGAACTCACAAATCGCCCATCGCTGCTCACAACCGCAAAAAGCTTTATCGCCCGCCACACCCAAGCCTAGCGTAGAATCAAACCTACATGGCGAAGGACGCCGCGAGAGACAACCTGGCCCCGGGCATGCTGCTGGCGGCGCCCACCTTGCACGACCCCAACTTCGAGCACAGCGTGGTTCTGCTGGGCCGCTCCGGGGGAGACGGCGCGCTCGGCTGGGTGATCAACGGACGTGAGCTGATGTCGGTGCGCGAGCTTCTCGCATCGTCAGAGTTGTTGCCGCAGGGCCACGAGATCCCGGAGACAGCCTCGTTCACTTCGCCCGTGCGTCTGGGTGGACCGGTGGCGCCTGCGGCCGGGTGGCTGATCTACCGGCGCGGAGCGGAAGCCCTGCCCGGGGAGATGGCGGTTGGATCTGAGATCGGGGTGACTGGCGAGTTGGCAGCTTTCGCTGCGCTGATTCGTGGCCAAGGTCCGGCGATCTTCAAGCTCCTGCTCGGCTGCGCGGGCTGGGCACCCGGCCAGCTCGAGGGCGAGATCAGTGCCGGCGGCTGGCTGCCCACGGCAGTTCGTCCCAATCTGGTGCTCGACGCCTCCGTGGCTTCTGCCTGGGACGAGGCATACCACGAAACCGTGGGCGCCGATCCGGCGGCGTTTAGCAGTCAGCGCGGCAAGGCGTAGCTCGCATAGACCCGGAACTGCGAATCGGGGCGACATTTGCTATGGTGTCCGCTCAATGTCGCTAAGCGAAGAACTGCTGACCGCGGGCCGAAAGCTCCTCATCAACAACTACAACCGGGCTCCNNCGCGGGGAAGGCTGCGTCCTGTGGGACGTGGATGGGCGCCGCTTTCTGGACATGACCGCTGGGATCGCAGTTTGCGTGTTGGGGCACGGCCATGCCGGCCTGTCTCAGGCTCTCGCCTTGCAAGCCATGCGCCTGCATCACACGTCGAATCTGTATTTCATCGAAGCCCAGATCCGGCTGGCCGAAGCGCTGGCGCGGCGGGCGTTTGCCGGCAAGGCGTTCTTCTGTAACTCCGGCACCGAGGCCGTCGAGGCTGCGCTCAAGCTGGCGCGGCGCTACCAGATTGTGGTGCGCAGCCAGCCCAAGCGCGTCGAGCTGATCTCGTTCGAGGGCAGCTTCCACGGCCGCACCATGGGCGCGCTATCGGTCACTGGGCAGGCCAAGTATCGCGAAGGCTTCGGCCCGCTTCTGCCTGACGTGCGCTTTATCCCGTTTGGCGACGCGGAAGCAGCGCGCAAGGCGATCACCGAACGCACCTGTGCGGTAATTGCCGAGCCCATCCAGGCCGAAGGCGGAATCAACCTTCCGCCGCCAGGGTATCTGCAGGAGTTGCGCCGTTTGTGCAGCGAGCGGGGCGCCCTGCTCATCTTCGACGAAGTGCAGACCGGCGTGGGCCGCACGGGAACCTTCTACGCCTTCGAGCGCGAGGCCATGGTGCCGGACGTCGTCACCCTGGCCAAGGGTCTGGCCGGCGGCGTACCCATGGGCGCCATGCTGGCCAGCGAGGCGGTCGCCGATGCCTTT
>PMJE01000055.1 GCA_003157315.1 Myxococcales bacterium
TTTTTCCACAACGCCATTGCCGCAAGTCGGTGAGCAGTCGGAGTCGGTGTTCGCGGTACACCCGGCTGGGCAGCAGCCATCGCCCGCGACACAGGTCGTGATGGCGGTGTGGCTGCAGGCCACGTTGCAGTTAGCACTGCTGCCGGTCATTTGATCGATGATGCAGGCGTTGCCTTCGCTGCAGGAGGTGGGGCAGGACGATGCCGGGTCGCAGGTTTCTCCAGGTTCCACAACGCTATTGCCACAGGTCGGTGAACAGTCGGAGTCGGTGTTCGCGGTACACCCGGCTGGGCAGCAGCCGTCACCCGCGACACAGGTGGTGATGGAGGTATGACTGCAGGTTGCGTTGCAGTTGGCACTGCTGCCGGTCATCTGATCGACGGTGCAGGCGTTGCCATCGGTGCATGAGGTAGGGCAAGAGGAGGCTGGGTCACAGGTTTCTCCGACTTCCACGACCTCATTGCCACAGCTAGGTGAGCAGTCAGAGTCGTTGATGGCGTTGCACCCGGCCGGGCAGCAGCCGTCGCCCGCGACACAGGCGGTGATGGAGGTATGGCTGCAGGTCACGTTGCAGTTGGCGCTGCTGCCGGTCATCTGATCGACCGTGCAGGAGTCGCCGTCGGTGCACGAGGCTGGGCAGGAAGATGGCGGGTCGCAGGTCTCGCCGGTTTCCACAACTCCATTGCCGCAGGTGATCGCCCCACCGCTGCCGCCAGATCCTGGGACGCCCCCGGTCTGCGCAATCCCACCGGTGGCTCGGCCTCCCGTGCTTGACAGTCCGCCGGTCGCCGGGGAACCACCCGCGCCGCCGGAGCCGCTCGCAAAGGTTGTCGCGCCCCCCGCGCCGCCGGAGCCGCTCGCAAAGGTTGCCGCGCCCCCCGCGCCACCAGCCCCACCTAAAGCTGACGTTCCCCCAGGCCTGGCCGCGTCGACCGGATTCGAGGCTGTCCTGGTTCCGCCCTGCCCGCCATGGCCACCCGTCATGGACGCGGTTGCATCCGCGTGGAAGCTCGCATCTCCCCCCGGACCCTTGCCGGCATCGGCTCCTCCTGGCAGGCCACCGCTGTTGAAGCTGCAGCCCAGAAACGAAACGAAGAACCCCGGAATGAAGAAAACCACCGCCATTCGTTGCATGGCCCGACTCCTTGCTATTTGGCGGCGGAGTGTAGCAGACTTTGGCCAGCAGGTTCGCCAAAGTTGGGCTGCGGCCACGCGAGCTCTCAGCGCTGGCGGGGGAAGACCAGGGCGTAGCATCCGGGCCCACTCGGGATGACCAAGACGAGACTGGGGCGACGGGCGCGGTGGCACTGCTGGTACCATGGCTTGCGTCGGCTGGAAGCGTCTTTCTCGATGTAATCGGGCACCTGGAGATCTGATCTCCAGGCATTTTCCATCCACGGCGCGCGCAATCGCTTCGCCAAAGGCATAGTCCTGGCCAGAACACGTGGTGTGTACTATTGCTTGACCCGTGCCCGAATCTGTTCCGCCCTCGCTTCCGTCAAGGCGCGCCCAGGCCATTCCCGCTGAATCTGCACCGCGTGCCCTATGCGAGCGCTGTCGCCGACCCACCAGCGTTTGTTACTGTGCCCACATCACGCCGCTGCAAACCCGCACGCGCGTGATCGTCCTACAACATCCACGCGAGCGCGATGTGGGCATTGGTACCGCGCGCATTGCACGGCTAGGCTTGCCCGGGGCCCTGCTGCGCGTGGGTATCGACTTCTCCGACGATCCAGTTGTGCAAGCCGCGCTGGCCAGCGGGCAGGCGCATGTCATCTACCCAGGACCAACCGCGCGCGACGTGGAATCCGTGACGCCCAGCCAGCCCATCACACTGATCTTGGTCGACGGCACCTGGGGCCAGGCGCAGAGGTTGCTGAAAGCAAATCCGGCGCTCATGCGTCTGCCGCAGTTACGCTTCACCCCGCCCCGGCCGAGCGCCTACAATCCCATTCGGCGCGAGCCCGCCTTCCACTGTATGGCCACTATCGAGGCTCTCGCGCATGTGCTCGGCTACTTGGAGGGCGACCGTGAGCGCTTCCAGATGCTGCTGCGGCCTTTTCACGCCATGGTCGACATGCAGATCCGCTACGCCCAGGCTAGCTCAGGCAGCCGCCATCGCCTCTACTCGCGGCGTGACCGCCGGCCGCCGCGCAGCCCGATTCCGTCACCTCTGCGCGAGCGCAGAGCCGACATCCTATGCGTGCACGGCGAGGCCAACACCTGGCCGCGCCACGCACCGACGCGCCACCCGGCCGAGATCGTGCACTGGCTGGCGCGCCGGCCGGCCACGGGAGAAATTTTCGAGGCGGTGATCGCCCCGCGCCACAGCCTGGCACCGACCACACCCTTGCATATTCGTCTGGGCAGCGGCGCGCTTCTGGCAGGCGAGCACTGGGAATCATTCGCGGCGCGCTGGCAGGCGTTCCTGCGACCAAGCGATGTCATCGTGTCGTGGGGCCATTTCCCGGTCGACACTTTGGCGGCTGACGGTGTGGTCCTGCCGCGACCGCGCTACGACGCCCGGGCGCTGGCCGGTGCGGTTCTCAAGAAACGTACCGGCACCGTGGAAGACTGCCTGCCGTGCATGCAGATCCCGGTGCCCGAGCCATTCGGAGCGGGCCGCGGCGGCGCGCGCCTGGCCGGCCTGTGCCTGGTGCTGGAACAACTGCTGGCGAAAAGCTAGCTTCTCCTCCCATGCCGTTCCACGCAATCTCGCGTTTTCTGCTGCGCGCACCCCTTCTTCCCGTGCGTGGACTAGGCAATCCGCGCGCGGCTTTGCAGCGGCATGCCTTGGGCGCGATGGCGGTGGAGCTAGCCAGTCCCGACTTGGCGGCGGCGCTGCAGAAGAAACCCAGCTCCGCTGCTGCGGCCGCGCTTTTTCGCTATGCGCGCCGGGCTGCTTTTCGACCCACGCCTGCCGGCTTGTTGGCNNGCCGCATGTGAGGCTGCGAATCGCGCCCTCGCTGATGGCCACGGGTGTGCAGGCGGTCTGGCTTGGTCTTGGCAGCAACGGCATCGAGGCGCGCTCTAGCGAAGTGGACTGCGTGCTGGCCGCAGTGATCGCGCATGCACAGCAATGGACGCCTTGGTCTGCGCTGGGCAGGGCAGTGGAGGCCGCGGCAAGCGGCGAGACAGGCGACGTGGACGAGTTGTTGCTGGTGCTCATCGACCGCGGCGTGCTTTGTCACGATCTCGCCCCGCCTCTGGTGGGGCAGCCGCCGGCGCAGTGGCTCGCTCGGCGGTTGGGGGACCTGCCGGCCGCCCTCGATGCCGTGGTCGATCCCATTCGTCAGAGACTCGCCGGGATGTCGTCGACTGACCTGGCTGTGACTCGCGCTGTGCTGGCTGGCCTCCCCGGTGCCCGGGAGTCAGCAACCGACGTGACCGGCACACTCCGGCACCGCCCGCGTGGCGAGCCGACACTTTCGCGGCGGGCAGTTGTGCGGGCAGCAGCATGTGCGCCGCTCTTGTTGCGCCTGCAAGAGGCACTGGCTGGTCCGGCGGCAGAGCGCGTTTGCAACGCAGGTCTGGCCGAGGAATTGGATTCAATCGTCGAGGTCTTCGGTGCGGGTGCACTGGACTTGGCGGCTCTGGCCACTGGCGGCTACGGCAGCGCACTTGCCGAAACCGACGAGGACCCAGCAAGAGGCGAGGGCGGACTTGAGGTGCTCGCGCTCCTGGCCGATGCCGTGGCACAGGCCGCTGTCGCCGGCGAGTTCCAGATCATGCTCGATCCCGAAATGCTCGACTCGATCCTGCCTGCGATCGGCCTGCCGCCGACCTTTGAGCTCTTCCTATCGCCAGCCCGCGAGCCACCGCACGCCCAGCCCGGCACTGGCTGGTTGCTTGGCCTGCACGCACCTGCTGGGGCCAGTTGGGGACGCTTTGCCGGCGCGCTCGGCGCTCCCATGCGCGAGGCGCTGGCGGAGCTGGCTGATGCCGAGAAGCAGGCGCGGCCTGGCGAGAAAGCGTTGGACGTGGTGTATGCGCCGTCGCCCGCGCTGGCGGATCTGTGCGCGCATCCGCCCGTGCGCGAGGCCGCGCTGGCGCTGCTTGGCTGGCCCGAGGGCGCGGCGACAACCCCGGCCGAGCTTGCACTGGTCACGGATCCGGCCGCAGTAGAGACGCTGGCTCTTCGAGACTCGAGGTTGCAGCCGGTCGCCCCTAGCCCGCTTCATCGTGTGCGCTCGGCAACCGCGCCGTCCGGGATCTATCGCTTGCTGGCCGGCTGGTCATTTGCGCGACAACACGCGCCCTGGGCGTTCTCATGGGGCGCGCTGGGCGGGCTGGGCTTTCTGCCGCGCGTGGTGCTTGACGGATTCGTGGTGGCGCCCGCCAGCTGGCGGGTTCCCTCGGCCGCGCAGATTGTACGTCCGGGCGCCCTGGCGCGCTGGCGCCGACGGAATCGTATTCCCCCTGCGGTACAAGCAGGCGAGGGCGACGAGCTGCTCTACCTGGATCTGCGCACGGCCGGTGCGGGCGCGGAGCTGGCGCGTTTTGCGGGCGGACGCGTCTTCGAGATCTGGCCACCGCTCGACGCCTTGTCGGATCGTGGTGGCCGTCGTGTCGAAGCGGTGGTGGCCGTGGCCAATCTCCCCGACGGGGACGAAATCGAGGGCCTCAGGTCGGCTATAGAGGCCACGCATGCTGCCGGGCGCGTGCCGCCTCCTGCCCAGGCGCCGTCGGCCGAAGACTGGGTGAGCTTTCGCCTGTACGGTGCAGTTGAGAGGCAAGACAACGTGCTCTTCGAGGCAGTAGGCCCGGCGGTCAAGGCCGCGCTCGCTGCCGGCGAGATCGATGCGTGGTTCTTTTTGCCATACCTCGACCAGCCGGGCCGACGCCACCACCTGCGCTTGCGCGCCCATGCGCGTTCTGCGCGCAAGGCGGAAGCCTTTGCTCGTCGCGTGCGGCGCGCACTTGTGCCCCTGCGCGCCCGTGGCGACGTGGTCTGCGTGGAGACAAGTGGCTATTTTCGCGAAGCCGCGCGCTACGGCGGGGCGGCGCTCATGCCGGCGGTGGAGCAGCTTTTTCAGGCCAGCAGCGAGCTCGTGCTGGCCGCCCTGCAAGCCGAAGGCGATGG
>PMJE01000053.1 GCA_003157315.1 Myxococcales bacterium
GAACTCTTCGGCCACGAGAAGGGTGCTTTCACCGGCGCGGTGGCGCGCCGGCCCGGTCGTTTCGAGCTAGCCGACGGCGGGACCCTGTTCCTCGACGAAGTTGGTGACCTTCCCCTCGAGGTCCAGGTCAAATTGCTGCGGGTCTTGCAAGAGCGCGAGTTTGAACGGGTGGGCGGTGTGGACACAGTCAAGGTGGACGTGCGCCTGATTTCGGCCACCCATCGCGATCTGGAACGGCTGATCGCCGAGGGCAAGTTCCGCGAGGATCTCTACTACCGGCTCAATGTCTTTCCCATCACCATGCCGCCCTTGCGCGAACGGCCCGGCGACATTGCCTTGCTGGTCGAACACTTCATGCAGAAGTACGCCCAGTCGAGCGGCAAGATGGTCAGCAGCGCGGACCCGCGCGCCCTGGCTGCCCTGGCTGCCTATCCCTGGCCGGGCAATGTGCGCGAACTGGAGAACGTCATCGAGCGCGCCATGATCCTGGTCTCCGGCCCGAGCTTGAGTGTGGCTGATCTCGATTTCGGTCGGCGCCTGGGCATGACTCCCTCAGGTGGGACTGCCATTGGGGCCTTGGCCGAGGGTAGCAGCGGGCAGGGTGAAGGCGGGCGCTCGCTCTACCGGCGTCTGTCCGAGCAAGAGCGCACCGAGATCATCTCCGCAGTGGAACGAGCCCAGGGCAACATCGCCCACGCTTCGCGCTCTCTCGGTATCAACCGTTCGACCCTGTACTACCGCATGCGCAAGCACGGGCTGGAGCACCTGCTGCCCACCCGCGACGATGTGGTTCCCCACCCGCTTGACGGCGAGCCGCCCGCGCATGCCTGAGTTCAGTGTCGTCGAGGCTAGCTGAGCCTTCGAAATTTGCATACCGCTAGCGCCAAGATGAGCGCGGACCTACCGAAGCCAGCGGCGCGAGTCGCGGAGAACCAGTGCGCCCAACAGTAGCGCCAGGTCGGCAAAGTCGCCGGACCGGCGGTCGCAGTTGCAGCCGGTGCCGCTCGATGCCCCCTGGCTCCACGACCATGCCGCTCACATACAGGGTGACGATGTCGCAGGCAGATGTGGGACCTTTCCCCACTACGGCGACAACAGCCCACCTGTGTTGAGGACGCAACTGCCCGCGGAACTTGCTAGAATCGACTTAGCTAGGGCACCAACCATTGGGCATGGGTCCAGATGGGCTGCCGTGTACTTGAGAGGCATCCTTCAATGACAAGAGAACGCATTGCTCGCCCAGTCACCTGTGGTCTGTCCACGGACCGTCGCGCAGGGTTCGGCTTTGCCATAATTCTCGCACTCGCAGGAATTGGCTGCAGTCCTGCAGCGATTGAGAACGGAGGCTCGGGAGGTACTGCGGGAGGTCCTAGTGGCACGGGCAATTCCGGAACCAGCGGAGCCAGTGGAAGCGCAACCGGTGGCATCAATCTGCACCCGTCCACCGGGACTGGCGGCGGCGGCGGCAGTTCGACGGGTGCGTGCAATGGCACCAGTACCGCCGGCTGCAAAGCCCAGATACCAGAGGGCTGCGGCGATGGAATCAACAATCAGAACGGCATCGAGCAATGTGACGACGGGAACGTCTTGCCCGGCGACGGGTGCAACGGCGCTTGCAAGGTTGAACCCAACTGGAATTGTCCCCCTGCGGGGGCTTGCACGCGAAAGGTTATCTGCGGTGACGGCACCGTCGGCGCGGGCGAGGTTTGCGACGATGGCAACACACTCGACAACGACGGCTGCAATTCTACCTGCACGGTTCAGGATCCCCGCTACAAGTGTATCCCCTCACAACCCTGCACCCTGGTTTCCCAGTGTGGCAACAAGCGCATCGAATCGGGTGAAAACTGCGACGACGGCAACACCAATAGCAACGATGGCTGCAGCAGCACTTGTCAGCTCGAAGCCGGCTGGGTCTGTCCGACGCCAGGCAATCCCTGCAAGCCGGCCCCGCGCTGCGGTGACGGCATCGTCCAGCCCTCGCTTGGCGAGGTGTGCGACGACGGCAACACCAAGGACAACGACGGTTGTTCCGCGGACTGCAAGACCAAGGGTCTGGGCTGCGCCTGCACACCTGGCAAACTGTGCACCTGCCCGACCGTCAAGTGCGGCAATGGTACCATCGAGGGCAGCGAGCAGTGCNNTGCGTGCCTGACTGTGGCGACGGCATCGTGCTCAAGCCCATGGAGCAATGCGATCCCGCCGTGCCGGGAACCCACGTGGCTGACGCGTGTTCGAGTACCTGCAAGTTCAACCCAGGCTGGGCTTGCACCGGCGATCCCCCGAACAACTGCCATCAGACAGTTTGTGGCGACGGCAAGGTGGAGGGCTCCGAGGGCTGCGATGACGGCAACACCTTGCCCAATGACGGTTGTTCGCCCACTTGCCACGCTGAGCCGAACTGCAGCTCGAGCACCGGCACTTGCACTTCGGTTTGCGGGGACGGGTTGGTGGTCAACGAAGGCTGCGACGATGGCAATACCAACAACGGCGACGGTTGCTCGTCGACTTGTACGGTTGAGCCCGGCTACCAGTGCGCTCAGCCCGATTCCAGCGCTGATACCATGACGGTGCCGGTCACCTACCGGGACTTCCTGCTGGGCGGCGATTTCTACGCGGCCACCATCTCGGGTAGCAACAATGCGACTACCGGCATGGTTCAGGGGACGCTCGACAGCGACGGCAAGCCGGTTTACGCCGGCGCGGGCGGCGGCACCACGGCCGCTGGGTGGGTCACGAGTGCGTCCAGCTTCCACAATTGGTACCGGAACGTGCCGGGAACCAACACCACGTACGTGTCGACGGTCCTTCTCCACAACGACGGCAATGGCTCCTTCGTGAACTGGTGGAAGGACAACCAAGAGTGGGTGAGCTACAGCAATATCCAATGGTGCGCGAACGCTGACTGCAGCGACGGCTGTAATGGCCTGTACACCGGCGCCGCAAACCAGCAGTGCTTTGCCATCTGCACGCCATGGGGCGTCGGCAACACGAATCACTGCTTTGCCACCACCGCGAATGTTCCCGGAAACCCACTTTTC
>PMJE01000315.1 GCA_003157315.1 Myxococcales bacterium
GGTTCGGGATCGCATCATGCAGAAATGGATCTGCTCGGCCCGCACCTATTTCGAGAAGGCCTCGCGCACGGTGGCGTACCTGTCGGCCGAGTTCCTCATCGGTCCGCAACTGGGCCAGAATCTGCTCAGCCTGGGCATCCTCGAAGCCACGCGAGAGGCCATGAACGAGATGGGGCTCTCGCTCGACGTCCTGCTGGAACAGGAAGAAGAACCGGGTCTGGGCAACGGCGGTCTGGGGCGCCTGGCCGCCTGCTACCTGGATTCACTCGCGGCGCTGGAAATCCCCGCCATCGGCTACGGCATTCGCTACGAGTTCGGCATCTTCGACCAGGAGATCCACGACGGCTGGCAGGTCGAGGTGCTCGACCGCTGGCTGCGCCTGGGCTATCCGTGGGAGATCTCGCACCCTGAGATCGCCTTCCTGGTCAAGCTGGGCGGCCATACTGAGGGATACACGGATGTGACCGGCCGCTACCGCGTGCGCTGGATCCCTGACCGGGTGGTCAAGGGCATCCCCAACGACACGCCCGTGCTGGGCTACGGGGTCAACACGGCCAACATGCTGCGCCTGTGGCAGGCCGAGGCGTTCACCTCGCTCGATTTGCAGGCCTTCAACGTGGGCGACTATACGCGCGCCTGCGAGGAACAGGTCCACACCGAGAACATTACCAAGGTCCTTTACCCCAACGACGAAACCGAAGCGGGCAAGAGCCTGCGGCTGCAGCAGGAGTACTTTTTCGTGTCTTGCTCGCTGCAGGACATGATGCGTATCTACCTGCAAAAGCAGAAGACCCTGGACCATTTTCACGAAAAGTACGCGGTCCAGCTCAATGACACGCATCCTGCGCTGGCCATCGCTGAACTGATGCGCCTGCTGGTGGACGAGCACAGCCTGGAGTGGGAACCGGCGTGGGACATCACCACGCGCACCATGGGCTATACCAACCACACCCTTCTGCCCGAGGCGCTGGAAACTTGGCCGCTGCCGCTGTTTGGGCGCCTGCTGCCACGACACCTGGAAATCATCTTCGAGATCAACAGGCGTTTTCTCGTGACGGTCGCGGCGCGCTTTCCCGACGACCCGGGGCGGGTGGAGCGTATGTCGTTGATTGATGAGCACGGCGACAAGCGCGTGCGCATGGCCAACCTGGCCTGCCTGGGCAGTCACGCGGTCAATGGGGTGGCGCAGCTTCACTCGGATCTGCTCAAGCAGACCGTGCTGCGCGACTTCGCTGAACTGGAGCCCGAGAAGTTCACCAACGTCACCAACGGAGTGACGCCGCGCCGGTTCTTGTTGCTGGCCAACCCCGGGCTGGCGGCTCTTGTCACCGATGCCATCGGCGACAAATGGCTCGATGACCTCAACAGCCTGCGCGAGCTTGAGGCCCGTTGTGACGACGACGATTTTTGCGAACGCTGGCGCCAAGTCAAGCAGACCAACAAGAAAGCCCTGGCGGCCTACGCGCAGCACGCGCACGGCATCGAGCTTCTGCCCGACACGATGTTCGACGTGCAGGTCAAGCGCATCCACGAGTACAAACGCCAGCACTTGAACGTGCTGCACGCGGTGGCGCTCTACCGGCATCTCAAACGCGGCGGCGAGGCTGCGCCACGCACCATCATCTTCGGCGGCAAGGCAGCGCCCGGCTACCACACCGCCAAGTTGATCATCAAACTGATCCACGGCGTCGCCGAAGTGGTGAACGCCGACCGGGCAACCAATGATCGCCTGCGCATCGCCTTTCTGCCCGACCTCAACGTCAAGAGCGCCCAGCGCATCTACCCGGCGGCTGATCTGTCAGAGCAGATTTCCACCGCGGGCATGGAAGCCTCGGGCACAGGCAACATGAAATTCGCCATGAACGGGGCGCTGACCATTGGCACCCTGGACGGGGCGAACGTGGAAATCCGCGAAGAAGTGGGGGCGGAGAATTTCTTCCTCTTCGGCTTGACCGTGGCCGAGGTCCAGCAGCGCAAGGCCGAAGGCTACCGGCCGTGGGAAATCTTCCAGCAGAATGCCGAGCTGCACGAGGCGCTGGGCCTCATCGCCGCTGGTGATTTCTCACGCGGGGATCCAACCCTGTTTGCCCCCATCGTGCGTTCGCTGCTGGAGCGTGACCCATTCCTGCTGTGCGCGGACTTCCAGTCGTATCTCGAGTGCCAGAGACAGGTAGGTCAGGTCTACGGCAACAAGCGCGAGTGGACCCGCATGTCCATCTTTAACACCGCCCGCATTGGCAAGTTCTCGTCCGACCGAGCGATTCGCGAATATTGCGAGAACATCTGGAAGGTGTCGCCGGTGAAAGTCTCGCTTCGCTAACTATCTTGCGCTGACGAAGAGCAACGGGATGGCCACCGGTATGTCCTGGCCGACGGTTCCGGAAAAGGGGCGCGAGGCGATTGCGCGAATGCAATTCGCCAGTTGCGCGTCCTGCGCCACCACGACTTCAACGTCGTGCACGCTGCCGTCTGCCGCCAAGATCCATTTCACATCGGCGCGGGTTGCCAGCACGCCCCGCCGCCGGGCCGACTCGTAGCACATGCGGAACAAGACCTTGCGCTGGCTGATTTCCTTCACGACGCTCTCGTCCAGCGTTCCCATGGACCCTGCGAGCGCAGGCGAAGCCGGGTGCGCGGGTTGGGGCGGCTTGTCCGGATGATGAATCCCTATCCTGTGTTCGGTGGCCGCCGCCATGGGACCCGCAGGCTCGATGGGAGCCGAACCGTGCAGATGGGCTACCGCCGCAACCTTCCCACGCGTCGCTGCCAGGTCGGCCAAGCGTGGGTCGGGTGCACTCCGCTGTCGGCGCCGCACCTGTCGTTCACCAGAGCGGCGTCGGTAAGTCCTAGGCGCTACGGTTTCTGAAACGGGCCGAGCCGGCTGCGCATCCCCGGCGGTGGCCGGCCCGCGCTCGGTTGCCGCCGCGCCGGGTTCCTCGCCGAGCGCCGGCTGGGATGGCACCACCAGCACCAGCCACGCCAGCCAGGCGATCTGAGGCGGGGAGCGCACCCGCCGGCTTCGCCGGCGGCGGACCATCGCGGTAGGGTTTGGGAACCCTCCCAGGGTTCCCATCACAGTCATCGACTGGGCGATGTCGCCCTGGCACTCGGCAGTGGCCTGGCCGTGGCATTGGTGCTTCTGATCGTCGTCGTGATCCTGG
>PMJE01000041.1 GCA_003157315.1 Myxococcales bacterium
ACGAAAAGCACCTTCGAGGGAAGCTGCACGAGGATCGGATGCATGACTGACCATACCCCGATGTCGCGCGACAGTCGACAGGGACGGGCAGACTCTAGCTTGGCCAACAGTCTGGCGGGAAATCGCGGGTCACCTGGGAGTTCCGGCTCGCGGCTCGCGTGGGCGTGGGCGTGGGCGTGTTCGTGGGCGTTGCGCGGGAGGCGGAAGGGCGAGCCGCGGGCCGCACACCAGGCCGCTTTCCGCTGGCCGCTCACGCTACGCTATCGCTCACGCTGGCCGACCTGCGCCGGCCACGACCTTCTGCCGAACTACGAAGCTATTCCTTCTTCGGAGTCTCGGTGAACTCGGCGTCGATAACCTCATCCTTGCCGCCCGTGCCCTTGCCATCGCCGCCCGACGGTGCGCCTCCAGCCTGCGCGCCCTCGCTACCGCCGGCTGCCTTGTACAGCGCCTCGGCCATCTTGTGTGACGCCTTCTCCAGACGCTCGAAGGCGCCCTTGAAGACATCGGCGTCGCTCGCCTCGCGATTCGACTCGAGCGTGCTCTTGGCGTCTTTGAGCGCGTCCTCAAGCGCCTGGCGCTCGGACGACGGAATCTTGTCCTTGTTTTCGTCGAAGTGCTTCTGCACGCTGAACGACAGGCTTTCCAGGCGGTTGCGCGCCTCGATGGCCTCACGCCGCTTCTTGTCCTCGGCCTCGTGCTCCTGCGCCTGCTTGACCATCTTCTGGATGTCGGCTTCGGTCAGACCCGAGGACGATGTGATGGTGATGTTCTGAGCCTTGCCGGTCGCCTTGTCCTTGGCCGAAACATTGACGATGCCGTTGGCATCGATGTCGAAAGTCACCTCGATCTGCGGTATGCCGCGCGGTGCGGGCAAGATACCCTCCAGCCCAAACTTGCCCAGCAAGCGGTTGTCGTTGGCCATGGGCCGCTCGCCCTGGAACACCTTGACCTCAACCGAAGTCTGGTTGTCAGCCGCGGTGGAGAACGTCTCGGATTTCTTGGTGGGAATCGTGGTGTTGCGCGGGATGAGAACCGTCATCACACCGCCCAGGGTCTCGATGCCCAGCNNGAGCCGCCCACCAGCACCACTTCATTGATGTCCGTGATCTTCTTGCCAGCATCGGCCAGCGCCTTCTTGGTCGGCTCGACGGTGCGCTGGACGAGATCCTCGATCATCTGTTCCAGTTTGGCGCGCGTCAGGCGCATCTGCAGGTGCTTGGGGCCGGCGGCATCCGCCGTCAGGAAGGGCAAATTGATTTCAGTTTCCATCACCTGGGACAACTCGATCTTCGCCTTTTCCGCTGCCTCGCGCAGGCGCTGCAGCACCATCTTGTCCTTGGACACGTCGATGCCCTGGTCTTTCCTGAACTCGGCGATCAGCCAATCCATGATGCGCACGTCGATGTCGTCGCCGCCCAGGTGCGTGTCACCGTTGGTCGACACCACCTCGACCACGTTCTCACCAACTTCCAGGATGGAAATGTCGAAAGTCCCGCCGCCAAAGTCGTACACGGCGATGAGCTCGTCCTTCTTCTTGTCGAGGCCGTAGGCCAACGCCGCAGCGGTCGGTTCGTTGACGATGCGTTTGACTTCGAGCCCGGCGATGCGGCCCGCGTCCTTGGTCGCCTGGCGTTGCGAGTCGTTGAAGTAGGCGGGAACGGTGATAACCGCGTCGACAATCTTCTCACCCAAGTAGTCCTCGGCCGCCTTCTTGAGCTTCTGCAGAATCTTGGCCGAAACTTCGGGCGGCGTCACCTTCTTGCCGCGAATCTCGAACACGACCTCGCCACTTGCGCCACGCGCGGTCTTGAATGGCACGCGGTGTTCGTCCTCGTCCGCCTCTTCGTAGCGCCGTCCCATGAAACGCTTGGCCGAGAAGACCGTGTTCTCGGGATTGGTGATGGCCTGACGGCGCGCGATCTGCCCGACCAGAACTTCGCCCTTGTCGTCCCACCCGACCACGGAGGGAGTCAGACGACCGCCCTCTTCGTTAGCGATGATCTTGGGCTCCTTGCCATCCATGATGGCCACCACCGAGTTAGTGGTTCCCAAATCGATTCCGATGATCTTGCCCATTTGCTTGTCCTTTTCGTGCGGTAGAGGTTGCGTTCGAAGTCGAGGCGTACAGTAAGCACCTCATTCCACGCGTCAAGAGCAGGATCCAGACTTACCCAACGAACGCGGATCGGCCGCCCGGGACGCTAGGCCGAGGGCGGCGCCGGCGGCGCCGGGGTCGACGGCGCCGGGGTTACAGCACTCGACATCGTGCCCTGCAGCTTGGGCATCTCAGTCAGCACCAGAGGCAGAAGCTCGTCCATGCGCTTGACGAAGATGATCTCGATCTCCTTGCGCGGTTGCTCAGGGATGTCGATGATGTCCTTGCGGTTGCGCTCCGGCATGACGACGCGCTTGATACCGGCACGGTGTGCGGCCAGGAACTTCTCCTTGATGCCACCCACCGGCAGAATCAGCCCGCGCAGCGTGATCTCACCGGTCATGGCCACGTCGCTGCGCACCGGCTTTCCGGTCAGGAGAGAAACCATGGCTATGAACATCGTGACTCCGGCGGACGGGCCGTCCTTGGGAATGGCACCGGCGGGGATGTGCACGTGAATGTCGCTGCGCTCGAGAAAGGTTTCGTCGAGCCCGAGCCAGCGAGCGCGAGCGCGGATGAATGACAGCGCAGCNNCGGGTTGCTTCGATGAACAGGATGTCGCCGCCCACTGGCGTCCAGGCCAGGCCGGTGGCGACGCCGGCTTCCGCGGTCCGCTCGGCCACCTCGGGCAGGTACTTCTGCGGGCCCAAGAAATCGGGCACGCGGGCCATGGTAATGGTCTCTTTCTCCGTGGCCTTTTCTTCCGCCACCAGCACGGCCACCGCGCGGATGATGTTGGCCAGTTCGCGCTCGAGGTTGCGCACGCCCGCCTCGCGCGTGTAGCTGTCGATGACCTCGCCGACCGCGGCATCCTCGAAAACCACGCGCTCACCGCCCAGGCCGTGCTCGTCCAGTTGCTTCTTGATGAGGAACTGCTTGGCGATGTTCAGCTTCTCCTCGCTGGTGTAGCCCGGAATCTCCAGCACCTCAAGCCGATCGCGCAGTGCCGGTGGAACCGGGTCGAGGATGTTGGCTGTGGCGATGAACATGACCTTGGAAAGATCGAAGGGAACTTCCAGATAGTGGTCCGAGAAGGCGTGGTTCTGCTCGGGGTCCAAGACTTCCAGCAAGGCCGCGGCCGGATCCCCGCGAAAGTCGTGCCCCAGTTTGTCGATTTCGTCGAGCATGAA
>PMJE01000183.1 GCA_003157315.1 Myxococcales bacterium
TGACCTCGCGACCATGGACAGCCAACAAACGGCTCATCCTCCTGCCAGTTGCCCAAGCAGTTGGCTACAGCACACGCCGGCGAACTCGCCTGAGGGGACATGGCTAGGCGGCGCACTCAATACCGCCGCAGTGGGCACCAAGCTCACCCAGGCAAACCTCATCGCCTACATCACAACCGCCAAGGCCCTGCCCTTCTTCATAATCGCTCAGGGTGANNCCGTGGGGCCAGTCGCAAGAGCTCTCGGATTCGTTGGCCAAGGTGGGGAACACGGCCAACCTGACCATCCTCGCCGGTGCCGGGCACGCCGACGCCCGATTCGAGAGCACGCAAAGCGCACCAGATTTGACCCTGCTCGCCGCGTTCTTCGGACGCTAGGCCACACTCTGCCTTGCAGCGTGCTAGACACTCAACACCGGCCGTCCGATGGCGCCGGCGATGACTCGCACCGCGCGCATCAGGTCGGCGAACTCGGGCAGCGACAGGGACTGGTGGCCGTCGGAAAGCGCCTGATCAGGGTGAGGGTGGACTTCGATGATGAGACCGTCGGCGCCGGCCGCGATGGCAGCGCGGGCCATCGCCGGCACGTGGCGGCGCACGCCAATGCCGTGGCTGGGGTCCACGATGACGGGCAAGTGGGTCAGCGATTTCAAGACCGGCACCGCGTTCAGGTCGAGCGTGTTGCGGGTCATGGTTTCAAAGGTGCGGATGCCCCGCTCGCACAGCGCGACCTCGTAGTTGCCGGTGGAGACGATGTATTCAGCGGCCATCAGCCATTCTTTGATCGTCGCTGAGGGCCCGCGCTTGAGCAGCACTGGCTTGCCTATCTTGCCCAGGCGGCGTAGCAGGGAGAAGTTCTGCATGTTGCGCGCGCCCAGTTGCAGTACGTCGGCGTAGTCGGCCACCAGCGGGAGATCGTCGGTGTCCATGACTTCGGTGACCACCTTTAGACCGGTCTTCTCACGCGCCAGCGCGAGCAGCTTGAGACCGGCTTCGCCCAACCCCTGGAATTCATAGGGGCTGGTGCGCGGCTTGAAGGCGCCGCCGCGCAGGAAGGTGGCGCCCAGCTCTTTCACGCCGCGGGCGACTTCCAGGATCTGCTCTTCCGATTCGACTGAGCACGGGCCAGCCATGATGGCCAGGCCAGGGCCGCCGAGACGACTGCCCCCCACGTCGATCACCGTGTCCTCCTCTTTCACCTCGCGCGATACCAGCTTGAATGGCTGCGACACGCGGATAGCGTCGGCCACTCCAGGCAACGAGGAAAAGGCCTCGGCGTCTAGTGCGCTGCGATTTCCGGTGATGCCAATGGCCACCCGCTGGGCTCCGGGGATTTCATGCGCGTCGAGCCCGAGCGCGTGAATCTTTTCGACCACCGCGGCGATCTGGGCCGTGGTCGCCTGCGGTTTCATGACGATCAACATGGGTATGTCCTCGCGTGGATACTACCCCGAAGTCGCCGCCGGACGATGTTTCCCGCCAGTGAAGGCTGCGTGCCGTGCAACGAATCCGAATAGCGACATGCGTACGCCGGGGGCCAACATCATGTCGAAAGGGACATCCTTGTAGCCTCGGATGTAGGAAGGTCCGGCTCGCGGGGCGCTTGGGCAACGGCTGCGACATCGTCGCCCCGCCGGGTGCTAAGCATGGGAGCCACGGCGCTGAACTGGTATTTGCCGATTGAGGAAAGGCAGGGCGCCGATTCGGGAACTCATGGCGTCTTCTTTTCGAGTGTGATGGACCAGATCGCGAAGCCTCGGGGCAACGCCACGCCTTGCTTGAGGTTGCGCACCCGGTAGAGGCTGTCGATGTCCACCGCCATTCGGGCTTTCTATTACGAGAACACCGGCCGGTTGGAAAAGTGTTTCTTCGCGGTCATCGCGGGCATGCGTTTGCGGCCCGAGGTTGCGTGAGGTATTGCTAGACGACGCACCCGTCGGCTGATGAATGGATTCCCCTCGACGAGGTGCGTTCAAATGCCGAGTATCAGGTTTCGCCCAAACCAGTAGACGTAATGTCAAGCAGTAGTAGCTGGTTCGACAATTCTCGTATTCAAGTGGCCCCGAGCCGTGTTGCCGTGCTCGCGGCCATCATTTCCGCCGTGGCCACCGCCTGCGTGCAGAGTGCGGGCCAAAAAACGAAGACGTCGCCGCAACCAGTGCAAGTCGCGCTCAGCAACCAGCACCAGGTCATATCAGGCTTTGGCGCCTCCAGTGCGTGGACCGCCCCTTCCCTCACCGATGCCGAGGCCGATCAGTTTTTTTCGCCTGACATGGGCATCGGGCTTTCCCTGCTGCGCGTGCGCATCGCTCCCGACCTAACTACCGAGCTTGCCACCGCCCAGAGCGCTGCGGCCCGCGGCGTGTCGGTGTGGGCGGCGCCTTGGTCGCCACCTGCGGCGTTCAAAGACAACAATTCCACGAGCAACGGCGGTTCCTTGCTTGCCGCGGATGCTCAGGCATGGGCCAGCCAGCTCGCTGGCTTTGTCACGAACATGGCGGCTGCCGGCGTTCCGCTTGCAGCCCTGTCCGCGCAAAACGAGCCGAATTTCCGCACGTCGGCGTGGGACACCTGCATCTACACGGCAACCCAGCTCGTCGCATTCATCCGGGACAACCTCGGTCCTGCCTTGGCAGCACAGGGACTCACCACCCCAATCCTTGCGCCTGAAACTAAGGACTGGACCACTTTCGAGAGCTTTGCCGATCCCATCCTTGCCGATGCGCAAGCCGCGGCGTTTGTCGGCATCTTGGCGGCACACGACTACGGCGGGTCTCCCTTTGTCTACTCAACTGCCCAGGCTGCGGGCAAGCAAGTGTGGGAAACCGAAGTCTATGACCAAACCAGCAAGGGGAGCGATCCCGGCATCGACTCGGGCCTGGTGGTGGCGCAGATGATCCACGATCACCTGGTATACGGCGAGGTGAACGCGTGGCACTATTGGTGGCTGAAACCACGCGGGGACACAGACAATGGGGCACTTGCCGACGGTGACGGGCAGCTCACCCGGCGCGCCTATGTTGTCGGCAACTGGAGCCGCTTCGTGCGCCCGGGATTCGTCCGGGTAGACGCGACCCCGAGTCCGCAGGATTTCGTCTCGGTCAGCGCATTCGCAGATCCGGCCAGCGGACGTTTGGTCATCGTCGCCATCAATTCAAACACTGCGGACACAGAGCAGAGTTTTTCAATCTCGGGCAGCACCGTCGCTGCCGTGACTCCCTGGATCACCTCTGCCGACTTGGCCCTGGCTTCCACGGATCCGGTAGCAATCGCCGATGCAGGGTTCAGCTTTGTACTGCCAAAACGCAGCGTCACGACCTTCGTCGGGGATCCCTAGAGCACCGAACGGTTTGCCTCCCGTCGTGAAATCGCGCATTTGCGTCGCGTCCNNAATTTCACTCGGTCCGTCAAACCGCTCGGTGCTCTAGCAACCAGGGCCGGTGGGCCCATGAAGGAAGGCAATTCGCAGAATTGGGCGAGCTGCTTTCACGGGTAGCACTTGTGCTACCGGAAATACCTCGCCTTGAACTCCATGTTGATTTCCTCAATCTCCTTCAGACCATCTATGTACGGCTGATACATATCCAAGGGATCTCCCGCTCCATACACTCCACACGCGGAGCAATTCTCACAGCCGCCCCCGCCGCACCCGAGCGAATCCCTGACTATCTTGTCTCGCTGTTCTCTTGTTGTGTTCTTGATGAGATATTGCGCAAGCATGATCTTCCCCTTCTTCTAGTGTAGGGAATAGAATCGCCAATGCCAGAGCACCCATGACGAAGCGTTCTGTTTTCGTGAAGTGGACTCTGTTGCCCCTATTCGTCGTCACCATAGCCGCAGCCGCGTGCGGCGGTGCTGGCTTGGGCAAGACCGGGACCGGGGGCACGACCGTCACCACTGCCACGACCGGCGCCACCGGAGGCAGCATCAGCGCGTCCGGAGGCACGATCGGCAGCGCAGGAGGCAGCGCCGCGACGAGCGGTGGGGCGGGCGGCGCTGGGGGAACCGCGGGCGTTGGGGGTGGCGGGACTAGGGCGGACGCGGCGGTGGACCAGAGCGCCGATGTCCCGGCGGTGTCCGACGCAGCTCCGCCTGCTGACGATGCTCCCGCAGACGCGGATGTGGCGGTGCTGCGAGGAGTTTTCGTAGTGACGGGCAGCATGACCGTGGCAAGGGCGTACCACACGGCGACGTTGTTGCCGGATGGGAAGGTGCTCATCGCCGGCGGATTCGATGGCAGCGCGTCTCTCGCGCGCGCAGAGCTATATGACCCAAACGCCGGGACATTTGTGGCAACCGGCAGCATGACCGTGGCGAGGAGTAGCCACACGGCGACGTTGTTGGGCAATGGGAAAGTTATCCTAGCCGGCGGAGCCGCGGACGACGCACCCAGCGCGGAACTGTACGACCCGGTGGCCGGGACATTCAGCGCCAGCGGAAGCATACTGTGGCGAGGGTTGGCCACACGTTCCCGGTCTCGGCTGTCGGGGCAAAGGTCATCCGGATGACGGACCACGGCTAGAGTTGCCGGAATCCCGCCTGTTGGGTTCGGTTGACGCGAGGCGGGTGGCCATGCAACTCTCGAAGAGCACTGGTGAAATCCGCCTCCAATTGATTTCTCTCC
>PMJE01000286.1 GCA_003157315.1 Myxococcales bacterium
CACCACGCCCTGGCTTTGCACGCCGTTGATGTAGGCGACCGCCGTGCGCGCTGCTAGTTCTGGGTCTTCACCGTAATACTCGAAGTTGCGGCCACAAAGTGCCGTGCGTGCGATGTTCACCGCCGGGCCGAGTATCACATTCTTGCCGTGCCCCTTGGTCTCGCGAGCGATGGCCGCGCCCACACGTTCGACCAGCGCGGGANNCGAAGGTCGCGGCCAACAGCGTGCCCGCAGGAAAAGCGGTCGCTTGGCCGACGCGCACGCCCAGCGGACCGTCGGTCATGCGCAAGCTCGGAATGTGCAGCCGAGGAACGCCGACGGTCTCGAATCCGGTGCCCGCAACCAGCGCGATCTTCTCGGCGAGAGTCATGGCGGAAAGCCAGGCTTCCACCTGCCGATCCGTCGGAGAGACGGGCAACTCTTTGGCAGCCGCGGGCGCCGCAGGCACGGCAACCACGGCCGGCGTGCCGCGATCCGCGGGAGTGCTGACCGCGCAGGCGAGAGCGAGGGAAGCGACGGTTGGCGCGTAGATGGCGCTGGCAGCACGGAAACTGGCAGCATGCGTGGACTTGAAAAGGAACCGGGCAGCTGTGGACATATTCAGACTCTCAAGCAAAGCGCAAACCGCCGCCGCCGCGACAGATGCGTCTTAGCGTTCCCAGCGCGCTTTGTGGAGTATAGGCGCCCGTGACTTTGCCGCCTGCCTCACTGGTTACTTCAATGCGAAATCGGTAGCCGATTCCTTCGATTTCGACCAAATGACTATTGGTCGACACTGCCGGATCGGCGACGATACGTGAAACGGTGCGATCAAATCCCAGGCCCGCCAGGGCAATGGCGGCGTGTACGTTTACATTCNNGGACAGGCCCCTCGTAAACCACCGCGTATTTTTCCGGCGGTAATCCCAAGCTGGCGGGACTCTTGGTCGTGGTCACCGTGACCGACTTGAGAGTCGGCCCGGCGTCAGCCAACCCATCGATGCCGACCATGGCTCCATGCGGAAGAAAGACCTTCCGTCCGCATTTGACTGCAGTTTGTTCCAACGTGCTCCGAAAGGCCTCGTCGGCCAGTGCGGTAATCGAGAACAGCAACAGGTCGGAGCGCTCAACAATGCCCAAGGCCACCTGCTTGAGGAGATCGGCGTGGGCGGCCTCGACTACGAGGTCGGCCGGTCGGGTAAAAAGGTCTGACTGTCTGGTAACTCGGCAGGCGGCCGGAATATCCTGCAAGCGTTTCTCATCCACATCATGCACATAGCCCAGTTCCATAGAGTCAGCTGCGCCCTCGGCGATGATATTCCGTGCCAGGAAACCGCCAATCGAGCCGCAACCCAACAAACCAATACGGACTTTGCTCATTTCTGTTCCTTTCAGGAAATCAAAATCAACAAGTTGCCTCATGATTGCCGCGCCGGCTAGCGTCCCTTGTTCGGCCCAGCCGACAGCAGGCTGGCTCGCTCGACCACTGCCAGCATCACGTACGCCAGGGACTCCCGCCCGTGCCAGGAGAACCCTGGCGCCGATAGATGCGGGGCCCGGTCGCTGTAGCGCGCCCCTGCCTCCAACACAAAATGCCGTGAAGCCTGGAAACGAACCGGCAGCCTGGCCATGAACATGGTCTCGTCAGGATTCCCAGGTAGCGCGTCGCGGGTCAGGTTGGTCGACACCATGCCGGACAGTTCAGCGCTCCAAAGTGGGCCAAAAGCGGCCCCAATGCCGGCGTTGCCCTGACCGCGAGGAACGCCGGTGCGAAGCACTGGATCGAGGTTCCAGCTGACAGCGCCGGACACATCGCCGCGCACCTTTACATCGCGCGATTGATACAGCAACGAGGCGAGCCTGGCTCCGCCGATCGGCGCGATGGGTGAAAAGGATTGCGTGGTGCACGGATCAGCAAACATGTGCGCGATGACCACACCAGCTTGTAGCTCCAATCGGTCGCGCCGGCCTAGCTCGTGCTGCCAAGCTACTTGCGGTTGCCAAGCCAGAGCGGAAAATCCCGAAGCTGAAGTCAGGCCTCCGCCGGCGCTGCTGCCCTGAACGATGTTGTAGGTCAGGTCGGCGTGCACTACCAGCGTGTCCCGGCGGGAGAGCAGGTAGCTGAGCTGGGGCAGGAAGGCTAGCCTGGTCTGCACCGGCAGCAAAGTGGTGCCACTGGCCGTAGCTGTGGTTGGCGCCGTGGTCGAGTCGAGGGTGCGCCAGTTCAGCAGTGAAAGCCCTGCCTGCAGCGACGTGCGCCGCGACGCTCGCCAGGCCACCCTGGCGCTGGCCAGCAGACTGAGGATGCGAGTCGCCGTCGGCAGGGCGGCTTGCCCGGGCAGGATTTGGCCTAGGTAGGCGTAGTCCACTTCACCGAACGATCCATCCGCTTGCAAGACCAACTCGATTCGCCGGGTGAGCCGGTCGCGGTGGCTGGCCCCGAAAGCGTGCAAGATCAGCGGCGCGATCTGGTCGTTGGGGGACGGATCGCGCCACAGCAAACGGGGCGCGTAGCGGAGCGAGCTTTCGCCTTCGGCCGTGGCCCAATACAGGTCGGCGTCGGCAGTGAGCAGCGCCATGAAGAAGTTGGACGGCGATTGACCGGCCAGAAGTGGCGTCTGCCCCGCCCGCAGTTCTGCCTGGGCGCCTGCCCCAACTTGCAGATCGCCGGCCGCAAACAGGAGCGCGAATATCGCGACCGGTCCAGCGGCAGGCAACGGAGCTACTCCACGACGACCGCGTCGCCGTCAGCGAGGCGGAAGCCGACGGCGTGCGACTCGGCTTCGGTCAGGTCACAAACTCTAAACCGAATCCGTGGGTCTTGTCCGGCTTTGCGGACGACGAAGACGCGATCGTCGTGCGCGAATTCGGTGAGCCAGCCGGCCGCGGCCAAGGCTGCCATCACGCTACGATCTCGCGTCAGTTCGTAGCTGCCCGGGGTTTTCACTTCACCCACAACGCCAACCCGGATGGGCGTGTTGCGCACGATCCACACTGAAACGACAGGCGCCACCACCAGGTCCTTCAGGCGGCCTTCGAGACTGCGCGCCACCTGGGCCGGCGTGTTGTCAGCCACCTGGATGCTACCGACCATAGGCTGCAGGTAGTGTCCGTCGTCGCGCACCACGAACTCACCCGAGAGCGATGGCTGCGCGGCGACCTCGACCAAGATGGTGTCGCGCGGCCGGATGGTGGGGCTGGCGGGCTCTGGTACGGCAGGGAGGTCTTGCACCCAGACGAACTGCGACTCATGCGCACAGCCCCCGGCCATGGTCAGCACGAGCAACAGCACGGCGGCGCCAGCATTGACCTGGGCGACCAGGCGACGCAGGTTGCCCAAACCGACGATGAAAAGAGCAAGAACTCCACCCAGTGCAAAGCCGATGGCGGAACGGAGCAGCAAGGTCCGCTTCACGCCAATCCGCTCCAGCCGGGGCGGGACCGCGATCTCGTAGCGTGAGGTAGCCGACACGCGCTCCAGCTCGAGCTGGACTTCGGCCTTGCGTAGCCGTTCGTAGAGCTGACCGTGCAAACGCTTGGTCTCTTCTTGCTGGCGTTCCAACTGCTCAATGCGCGCATCGATCTTCGGCTGGTTTCTGCTGACGTTGTGCAGGTTGTGCAGACTGCCGCTCACGGAGGCAAGTTCACCACGGGCCGCGCTAAGCTCTGAGAGGCGCTCGTCAAGCTTGCCGCGCAAGTTCTCGTCGGTCGCGCTTAGTTGGCGATCCTGGCTAGTGGTTTCCCGGCGCAGCTGCTCGTTCACGAGGTTCTCCAGATTCCTCTTTTCTTCGATGAGACTTCTGACTTCGGGGTGTCCGTCCGCCAAACCCAGGGCGCGCTTTTCCGCGAGGTTGCGGTTAACCGTGGCGAGGGCATCGCGAAATGACTGGGCAGACTGTCGCTTGATCTCGTGACCGCCGCCGGCCGCCTGGGCACGTATCGCCGCTATCTCACTCTCCAGCCGGCGAACCTGGCTCGCCAGCGTGATCCGACGCGATTCGAGCTCGGAGCGTGACTCGGGCGAGAGCGTGGCTTCGCCGACCAGCTGATCCACATGGGATTCGCGGAATTTCACCGTGTCAGCCGCGATGTCCTGCAGCTCCTTTTCGGCTGCGGCAGTCTGTTTGCGCAGGAANNAATTCTACCGGGTCGCGCTCATTCCGAGCGAAGAATCCCTCGCGCAACGTGCCCAAATAGTCGTGAATGCCCTGGCTCTCAAACTTGAGGTGGCTGGCGATGGCGTCCACCGAATCCTCGTCGGCAGAAGCGCCGAGCCCGACCAGCGTGGTGCGGATAGCTTCGCGACTGATGAATGCCCGCTCCGCCCCGGCAAAGAACTGGCGTGACTCTTGTTGCTGGCGCCCGTCAGGATCAACCGGATTGACGGTTGGTTCTGGGTGCAGCGTCACCTCGCAGAAGGCCGTGCGCGGGGGCGGCATGACGTAGAAGCTGACAATTCCCATAACCATGCCCAGGCCCGCGAACACGTTCAGGAAGAGCGCGTGCCGTCTCAGAAAGGCGGCGACGCGGATGAAGCGTCGGACGATATCCTCCAGCGATGGCTCGGCTTCCTCGTCGGACCGGATCATGCGACGGCCATCCATCGAGGAATCGCTCACCAGCACGAAATTCGGAGCCGTGCTTGAACGGCGCAAGACAAGTGATCCGCGCGTGCCCGGCGGCCACATGGCGGGCATTCCCTGATCGGGCGGCGGCGCCCCATACACCTCATCGCCCTCCACCGGCGTACCCCCGTTGGAACCGGGAGGGGGCACCCAATTGGGCCCCCAGCGAACCGAGGAAGGTGGAATCACTTCGCCCACGAAGCCGGCGTTCCCATATCCCGTGGGCGTTCCGCTGGCCGGCGTCCGGCCGGTCGAGACGCGAAACTGAGATGACGGCGCGGGTGGCTCTTGCAGTTGCGGGTGTCCGTAGGGCGGCGTGGCGATCCGCTCTGCCGTTTCCGATGGCGCGGCGACACTGCTGGCGGTTGATGTCTTCACGCCAGGAATGGGCGTTGTCGCAGGCACTACACTAATGGGCACGCCCCCGGCCGGCGACCCATTGCGCCGGGGATCGGCCGAGGTTGGCGGGTCGGCGGCCTCGCCCGGGGCTGAGACATCCGGCGCAGTCGGCTGGCGAGAATCGGCCTCCGCGGCATCAAACGGCGCGCTTTCGTCTCGCGAAGACCCATCCCGATTCATGGCAGACCAAGTTTCTTAGCACATGGCGTGGAAGCCCACAAAGGGCCGCTCGGGCCCTGACGCGGGCTCGCCCCGGTTGGGCACCAAGACCGCCGCGAGTATGATTTGGTCATGCCTGGCGAAGCGGCCGGCACAGCACCGCATCCAGGGAGGAAGTTTCTCCACGCTGGCGAGTACCTCGGCCGAGAAGCCGTCCTCGGCAGGTGCCAGGTCCACCTGAATATCCCGGAAATCCAGTGGCTGGCCTGCAAAGGGGAGCACGGCCTTCAAAGTCGCTTCCTTTGCGACGAACGCCAGTTTTGCCAAGTGGCCTGGCTTGGGTTTCCCGCCCAACTGTCGTTTCTCCGCATCCGTGAGAACAAATTCCCAGAGATCAGGTGACAGCGAGTCGGCGCCCTCCGCGTCGATCCCCAGCGCGGCCACCTCCTGGCGTGCGGCCACCGCCACCCCACAGAAGCCAGCCGGACCCGCGTGGGTGTGCGTGATCGAACCCACCAGGCCTGCGGGCCACAGCGGCGCCCCATCCGGTCCCGCCAGCAAGGGAAACCCGGTGACACCCAAGCGCGCGAGTGCCCGGCGCGCGCATTGCCGCCCGATCGCGAACTCGCGGCGGCGGCGCTCGACCGCGCTCTCGACGTGCGCCGCTTCCTCCGGATACATAGCTTCGGCGGGGCCCTGAAGGTCACACTCCTCGGTTACCACGCGCACATCCGCGAACAACTCAGACAGGCGCGGGATCTTGTCTAGCGCGCGTTCCGACGCGACTTCGCGTCGAAGACAGTGCGCAGAATTATCTTGAGATCCCAAAACAGATTCCAGTCCCGAATGTAGGCGAGGTCATGTTGAACTCTCTCCTGCATCTTCGCCAGCTCCAGGGTGTCGCCACGCCAGCCGTTCACTTGCGCCCAGCCCGTGATCCCAGGCTTGACCTTGTGTCTCAGCATATAACCTTCGATCAACCCGCGATACTCCTCATTGTGCGCGACCGCATGCGGCCGCGGTCCGACGATGGAGAGCTCGCCGGTCATCACTTGCAAGAATTGGGGTAGCTCATCGAGAGACCAGCGACGCAGCAAGCGCCCGATCGGAGTGATCCGTGGGTCGTCTTTCTCGACCTGTTTGATGTAGGGGCCGTCCTCGCAGACCGTCATGGTCCTGAACTTGAGCACACGGATTGGCTTGCCGTTTAGTCCATAGCGGCGCTGGCGGAAGAACACCGGTCCTTTTGATGATAGCTTGACGAGAAGTGCGATGATCAGCATGGGCACCGCGCTGACGCCCAAGATGAGCAGGCCGAGGACCAGGTCCTCCATTCGCTTGAGCCAACCCACCACCCCCTGGAAGGGGGTATCGTGGATGCTGACCACGGGGATGCCGCCCACTTCGCCCCAACGCGCACGCAGCATGGCGTAGGCGAAGAAATCCGCGATGAGGTAGACGGTGACGGTGGTGTCAGTCAGCGCGCGGAAG
>PMJE01000483.1 GCA_003157315.1 Myxococcales bacterium
TGAAATTCCGATCCTTTCCCAGATGCTCCCGGTGTATCCGAATCGCCGACTTGCCCTTGAGAAACCCCATCGTGTTCGCCACGCTGAACTTGGGCGGGATCCCCAAGCACAGGTGCACGTGATCCGACATCGCACGACCTTCCACCAGTTCGATTCCTTCCTGCTCGCACAGCTCCCGCAGAATCTTCCCGATCCCCTTCCGCAGCGTCCCAAAGATCACCTTCTTCCGATATTTCGGCACGATCACCACGTGGTACCTGCAGTACCATTTGACGTGTGAGAGCCTTTGCCACTCTCGCATGACGATCTCCTTTCCGTGGACGTCCAGGTCCACGGAAAGGACCGTCACCTATTTCACGCCGGGACGGCAGAGCCTTGGCGAGTCCACCGGCAGAGCCGGTGGCTTACCTGTTGTGAGTTAGCCGGGCTACCGAAAGGAAACCACCATGATACGCACGCTCCGCCGGGTTAGCGAATCGCTCGTACTGGGCTCGCTGCTGTCTTTCTTGGCTACCTCCTGTGGGCAAGAGGCTCCCGAACAGGGGTTGCCCGCCAATGCCGCGGCGGCTACCGAGTCGCCGGTTCCGGATCCGTTGATGGTCCGGCCGGTGGACCGCCTGACCGCGAAAATCGACATCCTGGACCGCGTCGTGCTGGCGGGAAGCCGCCATCCCCTGGCCCGCGCCGAGTTCGAGTCCGGGCCGGTAGCTTCCGACTTTCGCATGGAGCGCATGATGCTCGTCTTGCGCCCAGACTCCGTGCAAGAGCAGGCGTTGCAAAAGCTGATGGGTATCGACTGGTCCGATGGCCACCGCTCCCTGGATGCATCCTTCAAGGAATGCGTGCTCGATTACTGCTCGTTTGTCCGCATCGATTTGAGGAAGTGCGCCTTCAAGGATTGCCGAATGCTCGAGGTGAATTTCTCCGAGGCTAACCTCACCGAAGCCAATTTCTCCGGTTAGAATTTTGACCGAAGCCGGTTCCATCGCACCGACCTGTCGCGTGCGAACTTGGCAGGAGCCACCAGCTTCCTGGTCAACCCCAGCGAGAACAAGGTCAAGGGTGCGGTCATTTCGCTCGACGCTGCCGTCGGCATTGTTGCCACGATGGGGATGACCGTGGCCGGTTTCGGCATGGGCAACCCCTCACGGGTGCATGCCGCCTAGGATACACTGCACGCTCATGGCACAAGGAATCGGTCGGTCGGTGGGGAAGGGGCGCGCTGAACCTCGTTTGGGGCACGTCGGGAGAGGGTCAGAACTTCGTGCAATCGATGACGAAGCGGTACTTCACGTCGCCTTTCACCGTCCGCTCGAAGGCCTTGTTGATCTCCCCCGGCGTGGTGAGCTCAATGTCGCTGGTAATGCCGTGTTTTCCGCAATGATCGAGCATTTCCTGGGTCTCGGGGATGCCGCCCACCAGCGAACCCATCACCTTGCGACGACCAAAGATCAGCGCGAATGGGCTTAGATCCAAGGTCTGGGGAGACGCACCGACGAGGATGAGAGTTCCGTCCCGCTTCAGGCAGCCGAGCGGTCCGTTGATATCGTGCTTTGCCGAGATCGTGTCGATGATGGCGTCGTAGCGGTTGGCCAGCGGTGCCAGTGCGTTCTCGCCGCTGGTGAGGACGAAGTCGTGCGCGCCGAGCCTTTGCGCGTCGGCCTTCTTCCCCGGCGAGCGGCTTAGCATCGTGACTTCCGCGCCGAACGAGGCGGCGAGCTTGACCGCCATGTGGCCGAGCCCTCCGAGCCCCATCACGGCGACGCGCGAGCCCTTGCCGACACCAACGTGGCGAAGCGGCGAGTACGTGGTGATGCCGGCGCAAAGCAACGGGGCGGCGCCCGCGGGATCCAGGTTAGCCGGGACATTCAAAACGAAGTGTTCGGTGACGACGATCTGGTTGGAATAGCCACCCAAGGTCTGCGTCTTCCCGCCTGTGTCTGCGTCCGGGCTTCCGTAGGTCATCGTCATGCCGGTCTCGCAGTAGTTTTCCTGCCCTTCCTTGCAACTCGCACAGGTCCCGCACGAACTGACGAAACAGCCGACGGCGACACGTTGGCCAACCTTCACCTTCTTGACGTCGTCGCCAACCTTCGCGACGCGGCCGACGATCTCGTGGCCGGGAAGGCATGGAAAGGTCGTCATCCCCCATTCGTTGCGGGCGAAGTGAATGTCCGAATGGCAGATTCCGCAGAACTCGATGGCAATTTGAACATCCCGCCGTCCCGGCGCGCGGCGCTCGAATTGAAACGGGGCAAGGGGCGCTTCAGCTGACTGGGCTGCATATCCTCTGGTGAGCATGGGGCCTCCATTCATTCAATGCCCGGTAGTCTGCCGGACCTCGCCGACCGGTGCCACCCGTACCTTGGGCGGTCATGCGGCGATCCTGGTTTGCGGCGGATCGCGAGCTGGTGGCAGCGTCTGGCGCTGGATGGTTCGCTTTTGGCAACGGGGACACAGGGTGACGTCCTGGCCGGTGAGCGCGAGCAGCAGCTGGGGCCAAGCAAGATCCGGGGCTAGCGAGGCGGGCGACAGGGGGACTTCGTGCTCATCGTGGTCATCGCTGGCTTCGTCGGGAGGGTCGGTGGCGACAGCGGGCAAGAGGGCGCGGGCGCGTTCGAGTTTGCCGTTGGCGTTGCCCGAGGACATGAGGCAGATCCGAAGACCAAGGCGAGAACTGGACTGTCCCCGTCACGATCGCTTGTACAGCCCCAGAGCGCTGGGAAACTGGCCGACGGTTCTTCTGAAGGCGCTGGAGGTGTGAAGACTGACGCAGGTACGGGCACCGGTGGAGTTTTGGGAACTGGCGGCATGGGAACTGACGCCGGTACGGGCACAGGTGGAGCCATAGGAACCGGGGGCGTGGCGAGCGACGCGGGCTCGGGTATCGCGTGCACCGACGATGGAGGGGTCGGCCTTGCGGCTGTGGCACGCCAGTGCACGCAGGATTCGGACTGCACGATCCTTACCTCAGCAACCTGTTGCGGCGCGGACAGCGCACGCGGAATAGCGAAGGCCCAGGCCAACGCATATGCAGGTTGCTTTGCCCTGCCCTCGGGGGCGTGTAGCGGGCTTGGGTGTGCGAAGTATCTCGGCTACCTGACGGACACTGGCAAGACAACACCTTTCCAGGGAACTGGAACGCAACCTATCGACCTTGTGTCCGTCGGATGCCTGGGTCACCTGTGCACGACGGACGTGGTGCCCCCGGCAGATGCCGGGCAAGACGGCCCCTCTGCTGTGGATACAGCACCAGACGTTGGGATACAGTCCTGCGGAAGTACAACGTGCCATTCCGGCCAAGCCTGCGTGCTCCGCTCAGGCGGCCCAGATCCGCTGTGCCAGGCTCTGGGCGACGGGGGCTGTCCGCCGGGCCTCGTGTATGCCTTCAACCTTGCCTGCCCTATCTTCACCAACCCAGCGGAGCAGGCCGAGGATGGCAAAAACACAGGTCAGGGCGGCACCATCGGCCAGGAATGCGTGAGCGGCCAGTGCATGACCTTCGTCATGGCTGG
>PMJE01000289.1 GCA_003157315.1 Myxococcales bacterium
GGGGTCGCTCAAGTTCGCTTTTCTGAGAGGCGTGGGTAACACCCCTAACCCGGACTACGGGGCCTGGGTTTCGCACAACGTGTTTTCCATGTACCAGATGATGTTCGCCATCATCACGCCCGCGCTCATCGTGGGCGCGATCGCCGAGCGCATGAAGTACTCCGCCATCATGGCCTTCATCGTGGGCTGGATGTTGCTGGTGTACTTTCCGCTGGCGCACATGGTGTGGGGCAGCGACGGCTTTATGAATGGCCTGGGCAACGCCAAGGCAGGCATCAAGGCCATCGACTTTGCCGGCGGCACGGTGGTGCACATGTCATCGGGCTGGTCGGCCCTCTTGCTCGCCCTGATCCTCGGCCGACGCAAGGGTTGGGGTCACAGGCCCTTTCTGCCTCACAGTATGGTGCTGACCATGGTGGGCACTGGAATGCTGTGGGTGGGTTGGTACGGCTTCAATGCGGGCAGCGCGGTTGCGGCGGACGGGATTGCGGCCAATGCGTTCACCGCAACCACTTTGGCCACCGCTGTGGCCTGCGTGGTTTGGCCGGCCATCGAGTGGATCACGAGGGGCAAACCCACCATCCTCGGCTTCTGCTCAGGCGCTGTCGCGGGATTGGTTGTCATAACGCCCGGCGCCGGCTTCGTCACCTCCACCGGTGCCGTGATCATCGGCGTCTTGGCCGGAACCATTCCGTACTTTGCCTGCACCAAGCTGAAGGCCCTGCTCAAGTACGACGATGCGCTGGACACCTTCGGCGTGCACGGCGTGGGCGGGACCATGGGCGCGCTTCTCACCGGCTTCCTTGCCACGCCCGAGGCCAACCCGAACCTCAACACCAACCTGGCGCAGATTGTGGGCAAGACCCTGTGGCTGGAGCAACTCAAGGCTATGGGTCTGACCATCGTGATGGCTCTGACTGGCACCCTCGTCCTCGCCTACCTGGTGAAGGCACTTATCGGCCTGCGTCCCGCTCCTGATTCCGAAGAGCTGGGACTCGACGACGCAGACCATGGAGAAGCCGGGTATCACTTCGACGAAGCCGGCGGATAGATGTATTAGATAGGGGCTGTGTTCGAGCCCTGCCCGACAGACAGCCTCTCGCCTCGCGCGGGCATCTTGCGTGCGGCGCGGCGGCCGGCCGGGTGGGTTGCCGCCGGGCCGGCTCCCCAGACGCCCGAAGATCCCGGAGATCTGTGGCCGGGCCCGGGCGAGGACTTGTGCTGGCTGGCAGGAAACTGGCGCATCTTGCAGCGACTGGATGGCCATCGCACCTCGCTCGACGATCTGGTGACGGCACACTTGGCCGCGTCGCTGGTGGCCAGTCCGGCGCATTCACGCTGGCTTGATCTCGGGACGGGAATCGGCAGCGTAGCGCTGTTCTTGGCTTGGCGTTTTCCGCAGGCGCGCGGGCTAGGCGTGGAGGTGCAAGGGCTATCGGCGGCCATGGCTCGGCGGAGCTTTGCTTGGAATGGTGCCGCTGATCGGGTCGAGATTCGCGACGGCGATTTTCGCGATCCCGCCTTGCTGGCAGGGCAGGGACCCTTTGATCTGGTGACCGGCACGCCGCCGTATTTCCCCATCGGGAGCGGCCCGCAGTCCGATCGCACGCAGCGGGCCCCCTGTCGATTCGAACATCACGGCGGTGTCGAGGCGTACTGTGAGGCGGCCGCCCGCGTGCTGGCACCAAACGCGCCCTTCGTCGCGTGCGAGGCCTGGACTCAGCGCGAGCGCGTCGAACCCGCGGGGCGTGCGGCTGGCTTGTCCCTCACCCACTGGCGGGAGGTGATTCCCCGCGAAGGCAAGAGTCCACTCTTTGTGGTGTTCGCCATGACTGCGGCTTCACAGCCGGGTGCTCTGGTCAAGCCGTCGCCCCTCGTGGTGCGCGACCGACAGGGCCGACGTACGTCAGAGTTCGCGGCCGTGCGCGAGGCCATGGGCATGCCGGCATAGATCAGTTCGAATGCTTGTGCCCCCAGCTCCCCTTGGACTGCTTGGTCGCCGGAACATCTACTTTCGGAATCGGTTCCAGCACAAACTTCAATTCGCTGTCTCTTGCCGCCGACACCTCTTGCGTGAGCGGGAGGTAGCCTTCCAGCTCGAAGCGGATTAGCACAGGCTTGATGGTGTAGCGAAACTCGATGATTTCGGGCGAGTATCCCAATATGTGGCCGTCGGATACGCGCACAATGCGCGCTCCCGGCGGCGTAGTCTCCATCCATACCAGCACCAGATATGCTTGACCGGGGGGAGGCTGTTCATCGGCAGGCGACTGGGATTTGGTCGGGGTCGGGGGCGGGATGGGACTTTTGCGACGGCAGGCAACCGTGGGCCATGCAATCACGGCAAAAGCCAAGGCACCGCTGATCACAGCCCAAGCCCTGCGCCGCACGCTAACTGGGATTCGCAGCATCGATGCGGAGTCTATCGTTCTTTCACCCGACGTGCAGCGTTCTTCCGGCTCGTTCCGCCGCTCGGGAGATGCTGGGGCTCAGATAGCAAAAACCCCGACTACTCATCACTGAAGAGTCGGGGTCTATTACATCGCCCGAGCAGGTGAACGGCGCAGGCACCGTTCACGCTTTAGCCCGGTCTACTTGACGAAAATGCTGGGCACAGGCGGAGCCGGCATGTTGGGGCTGATTTGGAACCCGGTGTGCGGTGGCTGGTTGTAGGTTGACTGCTCGAAGTTCACCTGCGC
>PMJE01000419.1:0-6796 GCA_003157315.1 Myxococcales bacterium
GCCGAGTACGTCAGGCGACGGCCCGAGTTGCTCTACTACCTGGGCCGCTCGTACTACGCGAACGCGAGCTGCGCGAAAGCGGTAGCGGCGCTGGAGCGGTTCATCGATGGACAACTTGCGCTGGGTAGACCTCTGCTACCGGCATCGGCTGGCTCAGGTGAATCCAACTAGCTTGGCCGGCGAGAACAAAAAATTTGGCTGCGGTGGTAGCATGAGCTCGTGGTGAAAGTGCAAAAAGCCCGCAAGCCCAGCCCCAAGAAGACGCGGCCCGCTGTCAGACGACCGGCACCCCGTCGACGCGAGCTTCCTGCGCGCGGTGATCTGGCCGTGGGCGTGGGTCTGGCCACCGTGGACCTGATGTGCGTTGTGCCGCGCGTGGAGCACCGGCTGGTGGAGGTATCGGTCTTCAGCATGCAAGGCGGCGGCTCGGCCACCAACATCCTGGCCGTGCTGGCCATGCTCGGCGTGCGCGGGCGCTATTTCGGTCGTGTGGGCGATGACGAGTTCGGCCGGTTCATCCTGCGCTCCTTGCAGCAACTGCGCATCGACACGTCCATGCTGTCGATTGAAGAGGGCAAGGTCTCGCCGGTCTCGGTCATCCAAATCGACGAACTCAGTCACCAGCGCAAAATCCTGCTTTCTCGGGGCAATGTGACGGCGCTTTCCACGCGCGATCTGCCGGACCGATTGCTCGACGGCGCGCGGCTGCTGTGCATCGATGGATCGCAGCCCGCCTTGCAGGCCGCGGTCGCGGAAAAGGCGCGCGGCAAAGGGATCACCGTCCTGCTCAACGCCAGCCAACTCTCGGGCGGCATGGGCGAACTGCTCACCCTGTCCGATATCGTGATCGCTTCCGAGCGCTTTGCCAACGAGTTGGCGCCTTCTGACGAACTGGCCAACAGCCTGCGCGAGATCACCAGCTTGGGTCCGCGCACCGCGGTCATCACCATGGGTGAGGCCGGCGCGGTTGCCTTGGAGGGCACCAAGTTGGTTCAACAGGACGCCATCGACGTCTTCGTGGCGGATACCACCGGTGCGGGCGACGCCTTCTGCGGTGCCTTTGCCTACGCTCAGCTCAAAGGCTGGCCGCTGGAACGCGCCCTGCCCTTTGCCAACGCCACCGCAGGCCTGGCCTGCCGCAGCCTGGGCTCGCGCTCCGGCCTGCCCACGGTCGACGAGGTCGTCGAAGCGATAAAGCGCGGGTAGCAGCGAATTGCCCATTTTCTTGGGTCTTTCGTGCAGATGTGAGACGCTTCAGCCGTGTCGGTCTTCAGCAAAGAGAATGTCGTCAGCCTCGGCTTGCTTCTCCTGCGCCTGGGCGTGGGGGTCAATATGGTTTGCCTGCACGGCTGGGAACGAGTGCGCCACTACAGCGAGCGCGTAGGCAACTTTCCTGACCCGCTTGGCATGGGTCCCCGGCACAGCTTGATGCTCGCCGTGACTGCGGAGTTTGTCGGTGGAATCCTGGTGACGCTCGGTCTGGCTGGTCGTCTGGCGGCCCTGCTGCTCGCCTTCAGCACCTGCGTCACGTTCTACTCAGGCGAGGCCGGCCTGCCTTGGCGCCAACGTGAGGCCACCCTGCTCTACCTGACCGCCAGCCTGGCCATCCTGATGCTGGGCTGCGGTCGTTGGGCGCTGGATTCCGTAGTGTGGAAACGCTTCCGCAAAGGCGGCGGCGGCGCACCGCCTGTAAAGCGGTAGGGGCGACCTGCGGTCTACCGTTCGTCGCCCTTTCACCCGGAGGCCGTCCACCGGACCCGCTCGGTGCCGTCAGGCTGCCCCCATGTGCGCTGCTATCGCCGAGGCAAAGGCATCCAGCGTGGCCAGACCGTTGGGCAGACTGACCCAGATGCGTTCCATGTCCACGGTGCCGTACCCATGGGCCAGGCGGTTCCGCAGGGTCGCCAGGTTTGCCAGCGCGGCAGCAAGAGCGGCATCGATGACCCCATGGCTTGCCAGTATCCCGAAGCTGTCGGCGTACGACGCGGCCACCCCCCAGCCTTCGTCGGACGCCATGTGCAGGGCTATGTCCAGCGCATCTTGAACCGCGACCAGCAGGCTCATTCCGATGGCGTCCTGTCGATCCGTGTCCAGTTTGAAAGACTCGAAGTCGTGGGACCGGCGTCGTCGCATGCGGGTCACGTGCTCCCGCAGGGAAGTGAGTTTCCGGAAAACTACGCTCCTATCGGTCATGATGCCGTTCTCCCGTGACCCGCCGTGAGAACGCGGCGGAAGTTCTCTGCCGCACGTTCGAATGCGGGAGCGAAATCAAGGTATTCCGCGACGGTTTCCGCCGTGAACCGCGCCGCCGCGAATGGCGTCGCCTCGATCAGCGCCTGCCCGTAGCGCACCACCTGCCATCGCAGGAGAGTGGATGCACGATCAAGTCGCACGAGGTCCACCTGATGCCCGGAAACCCGCGCCAGATCGGTCTGCAGAGTCAGTTCCTCGGCCAGAGACAATTCTGGATCTTCCGGAACGATCCCGATGTCGATGTCGCTGTCGATCCGCTGGGTACCTTTGGCCGTCGAACCAAACAGCATGGCAAGCCGCAGCGGCGGGCCGCTGCGCAGAACGGCCACGATGAGATCCAGGGCGGAAGATGTCAGAGCCATCAGGAATCCAAGAATACGCGATCTGGGCGCCGTCCGGGCTGTTCTGTTCGCATGGACACAACCGTAACCCGACCTGGTAGGGGCGACCTGCGGTCTACCGGGTACGCCGCGTGTGCGCGCGCCCCGTCCAGAAACGCACGGCCAGCCGGACCACCCCGGCGTTCATTGGCGGCGCTCCTGGCCGGATTCAAGGTACTGCCAGACTTGGCCTCAGCGATAATCCAGCCCCGCTCGTTCTGCGCGGGGCCAATCTCAATCAAGCGTCTGGCACCTACCCCGCGAGTTCCCTGTCCGCAGTGCCGTACTCATGTGCTCATGCGGGACGACGCTTCGTTAGCCGCAACGCTCAGGGTGACGTGGTCTGGCCGAGACTGTTGTCGCCCCAGCAGGTGACCGTGCCGTCGATCTTCAGTGCGCAGGTGTGGGAATAGCCGGCACTGACAGAGGAGAAGGTGCCGGCGGGCGGCGTGGCTTGGCCGTAGTTGTTAAAGCCCCAGCAGGCGATGCTGCCGTCGGTCTTCACTCCGCACGCATGTTGCCAACCCGCGCTGACGGAGACAAAAGAGCCCCCCGGCGGTGTGGCTTGGCCGAGGCTGTTCTGGCCCCAGCAGCCAATACTGCCGTCGGTCTTCATACCGCATGCGTGGTACCCTCCCGCGCTGACAGAGGCGAAAGTGCCGATGGGCGGTGGCGCTTCGCCGGTACGGATCCGCATCTCGCCCCAGCAAGCGATCGTGCTATCGGTCGTCAGCCCGCAGGTGAAGCCCACCCCACCGGCGCTGACGAAGGCGAACGTTCCGGCGGGCGGCGCCGCTTGGCCGACGCCGTTGGCGCCCCAGCAAGCGACGGTTCCGTCGGTTTGCACCCCGCAGGTGTGCATCCCACCGGCGCTGACCGAGGCGAAGNNCCTGCAAGCTGTGTAGCAGCGTCGTGGGACTTGAGGCCCCAGCAGGCGATGCTGCCGCCGGTCTTCACTCCACAGGTAAGGTACGCACCCGCAGACACATTCCTGAACGTCGGCAAGCCAACAGGCACGCAACTGCCGAGCCCGTTGTCGTGATAACCATCGGCACAACCCGTCTGGACGCAGTTTTTCCCTGTGCCGTCGTCGTGGGAACCCGCCGGACACCCTCCGTTGCTTGCCTCGACCGAGCTGGTATCTGGGTACGCGTCGATGCCCGGAGCATCGGGCGCGGACGCATCCACCGTTACGACGGACTCTGCATCTGGGTACACTCTGATACCAAGGTCCGATGCGTCGGGCGCGGATGCATCGGCCTCCACGACCGAAGTGGCATCCGGGAACGCGTCTGGGCCGATGCCCGGTCCGTCACTGGCCTGATCCAGGCCCACCTCAGGACCAAAATTCGTCCCCGCATCCTCGCCCGCGTCGACGCCGTTGTAGTTACTCAGCGACAGGTCGTAGCAGCCTGCCAGTAGCCCGGCCATGGGGAAGAGCCAGCGCGCAGGGTGGATCCGCATGGCTCACATCAGAACTTCATGCCCAAGCCGAAGGGTGACAGGGACACTGTGGTCTTGCTCTCCGCAGCGCTGGGATTGAGGAGATAGGTCACCAGGGCGGTCACTGCCAGCGCACCTGCCCCGATTCCACAGCCGATTGCGATCCATTGGGACCGCTGCACCTTGTTCGCAGCGTTCGCTGCACTGTCGTGGTTTGCTTGCGTGTGGCTGTCATTGTACGTCTGCCTCGCTGTCTCGAAATCATGGTATTGGCTCCTGCTGACGAGCCAGAAAGTTCCGGCGACGGCGCCCGCGGCGATTGCCCCGCCTAGTGCGGTCCAGGTCACCACCGTGAGTGTGCGCGACTTGGGCTTGGGCGTTCCACCCCCGGTGGCGGACACCGATATCTCGGACTCCACAGGACCCCGCGCCATTCCCGGCGCAGCCACGGACGTCGCCGCCAACTTCGCAACCAATGCGACATCGAGATCCTGCCTGGTCCCAGCCTGCACCTCCAGCGCCCGTTCGACGTCCTCGTGGTCGGCGGCGCGCAGGCTAAGCACATGCTTCCCCGACGACAACGAAAGCGCCTCGGCCAAGGGCGTGGTGCCTACTTGCTGGCCGTCCACGAAGACCGCCGCGCCCGCGATGCTGGCGCGCACGACCACCTGGCCCGTCTCGACTTCCAGCGCGAACTTCTCGATCCGCCCTGCGCCTGATACCAGCTTCACGGTTCGACGTTGGCTGCGATGCCCGGGCCGCGCGGCCTCGATCTCGTGATCACCTGGCCCGAGCAACAAAGGCCCCAGCGTCGGTCCTGCGCCCACGTCCTTGCCGTCGATCCTGATGGTCGCGTCCGCCGGCACGGTCTGCAGGGTCAGGCGCGCAACCAGCGACTCAATCTCCTGCCGCTGGCGCTCGACCGCTTCCTTGATCTCGGGTTTCAATTTGTCGGCAAAGTCCCGTTTTAGGCGCTCGACCGTTGCAATGGCGTCGCCGTAGCGTTGCAAGGCCTTGTAGCAGTTGGCCAGGTTGAACAGACTGTTCTGCGTTGGGTAGAGCGCGACCGAGCGTTCAAAGTTGGCGCTTGCCCCAGCAAAGTCATCTAGCCGCATGAGTTTCAGCCCAGCATCGAAGAGCTGCTTGGCTTCTTCCTTGTCACCCGCGACTGCAGGCCACGAAACCCCAATCAACAAGACCGCCACGCAAAGTGCGCATACCTGTCTCTTCATTGGATCTCCCTATTCGAAATCTTCTGACATCTCGGTGCCGCGGGTGCCCTTGCGCAGTTTCTTGTCCACGCGCTTTCCGGCGGTCGGCTCGACCGCAGCCGGGACGTCGGTAGTCGCTGGCCGCGGCCTCTTCTTGGTCTTCTTCTCGCTCGCAGCCGCTTCGTCGCTCGCGGGCGCGCTCTCGGCTCGTGGCAAGGGCACCGGTTCGCTCGGCGGGGCCGGCGGTGAAACCGGCAGCGCCGCGGGTGGGGATGGCGGACTGGACGCAGGCGGTGGTGCGACCGGCACAATGGGCGCCGGTTGAGCCGTGATCGGCGCATTCGGTGCGGGAGCCCTGCTGGTCTTGCTCGACCACAGAACTGCTGCCGCAGCCCCTGCCGCCAGCGCCACCCCCAATATGACCCAGCGCCAAGGCCCAGCCCCAAGCACCGCGGTGGCCGCGCCGCGAAACCGCGACGAGACGGGTTTGTTGTCGGCCAATCGGCCAGGCGCGGAAAGTGCCTGGCCCAGATCGCCCGCGGCGAAACCTCGGATCTCAATGGTTGACGCGAGCAAGGTCAGGCGTTCTTGCCGGGCGTCGAAACTGGGCAACGCCGTGAGCGCCTCCAGCATTTCTGCCGCGTTCTGGAAGCGCTGGTCGGGATTCTTGGCCAAGGCTTTGCGCACCAGCGGTTCTGCCTCTGCGGGGAAGCCTGCGCACACGGATTGCGGCGCCCTTGGGTCATCGATCAGCATCGCGGACAGATACTCGGCGAAGTTGCTGCCGGCAAAAGGCAGCGCCCCGGTCAACATCTCGAACAGGATGGTCCCCATCGAGTAGATGTCAGTGCGATGATCCAGGCCAGCGCTGCCGCGCGCCTGCTCGGGCGACATATAGGCCGGCGTTCCCATGACCGATCCGGTCTTGGTGCGCCACTTGTCGAACTCGCCTTGGGCGAACTTCGAGATTCCGAAATCGATGATCTTCACCACCGGCGGCTCACCCTGCTGGTAGGCCAGGAAGATGTTGTCCGGCTTGAGGTCGCGGTGGATGATGCCTTTGCGGTGGGCCGCGTGCAGCGCCTGCAGCACCGGCTCCATCACCGCGCAAGCCGCGCCCAGGTTGAGCGGCCCAGCGCGCTTGAGTAGGCCCGCCAGACTCTCACCCTCCAGGTACTCCATGACCAGGAACGGCTCGCCCTGCGGGGACACCCCGACGTCGAACACCTCGATGATGTTCTTGTGGCGAATCGCCGCCGCAGCCTGGGCTTCGCGATAGAAACGTCCCACTACCTCGTCCCGGCTGACCAATTCGGCATGCAGAAACTTGATGGCCACGTCCCGGCCCAGCCCGACGTGGGACGCCAGGTAGACCGAGCCCATGCCCCCCTCGCCCAGCAGGCGCACGATGCGATAACGCCCGTCGAGCAGCGCACCAGTCTCCGCGGCCTTGTCGGCCCGCCTGGCTGGCAGAAGAAAGGTTCTGGTCTTGCCTGACATCGCTCAATC
>PMJE01000419.1:6862-14134 GCA_003157315.1 Myxococcales bacterium
GCTACCTCGGCAATCGAGTCGGTCGCCTTGACCACAGTTTCGCCGCCGCGTTTCTGCTCGATGGTGGCGTCCAGCATGACGGTGGTCAACTCGTTCATGCTGTGCGATGCCGTGACGATTTCGGCGGCGCTGCCTGCGTTCTCGCGCGCAGCCACCGCGATCTGCTGGGCCAGGCCTGCCATGTCCTCGGCCATCTTCAGGGTCCGCCGCGCGGACTCGGTCTGGCGCTCGGTGTCCAGCGCGCTCTGTTCGATAATCGACGAAGTCTTGTCGATCGACGCCATCATCCCGACCAGAACTTCGTCGGTCAAGGCCACGGCCGAGCCCACGTCTTTCTGCACGCGCTCGATGATCGATCCGATGTCCTGCGTGGCCTGGGCGCTGCGCTCGGCGAGCCGGCGCACCTCATCGGCCACCACGGCAAAGCCCCGCCCGGCCTCGCCCGCGCGCGCCGCCTCGANNAGCGCCAGCAGGTTGGTCTGATCCGCGATTTCCTCAATTAGCCGTACGATCTTGCTGACCTCCTGCGCACGCTCCCCGATGCCGCCGATCGACCGCTGCAGCTTTTCACCGCCCAGCTTCACCGCACCCAGGGCAGTCTGCGAAACCTCGTTGGCCGAACGCGCCTGGGTGGTGACCTGGGTGATGCTGGTGGTCAGCTCGGCCAGGTGCGTGCTCGCCTCTTGTGACGACGCCAGCAGAGTCTGTCCGTGGCTGGCCGTGCGCTCGAGGGTTTCGTGCATTTTGTGAAATGCTGTCGTGGTCTCCTCCACGCTGGCGGAAAGCGCGGTGGCGGTCTGGGCGAGTTGCTGAATCTGCGACGCGATTTGCGCCATGCTGGAAGACGTCGCCTCGGTAGCCGCCGACTGCGTCTCTGCCCCGCGCGCCAACTGGCTGCCCGAGGCGGAAATCTTCTCGGACGCGGCCGCGACGATGCGCGACGAGGCCAGGATGAACCGGATGGTGGCGCGCAAGTTGCTGGCCATCTGGCGCATGGACGCCTGCAACTGCCCGGCTTCGTCGCGGGACTCGCTGGGCGCAATCTCGATGGTGAAGTCCTGGGCCGCCAGACGGTTGGCACAATCCACCGCCGCAGCCAAGGGCGTGGTGATGCTGCGAGCGATGACGGAAACCAGGAACCCCGCGAGCAACAAGGCCACGATGACGAAGGCAATCGTGCGAGCGCGCTGGCCCTCCAGGCGCACCACGCGTTCGCCGAGTTGGCCGTCCTGCCACGCCAAGGCCGCGTCGTAGGTGGAAAAGAGCGCCTCAAGAGCCACCTTGGCGGTCTTCTTCATGGCCAAGGCAGCGTGCAGTGCAGGGGCCTCACCTGGCCCTGCGGTCTTGGCTTGCGCACTCAACTCGCGTGCAGCCACCGTGGCCTCGCGCAGGGCTTGCACATACCGGTGGGCGACCGGGCTCACCAGCACGTCGAGTGAGTCCCCTGCCCCGCTAGCCCGGCCATCCCCGACGGGCAGCGCGCGCAACTCCCGTTGCAGGTCGAGCAAGCCGGCTTCTAGGCTCTCCACCGTGCTGATGAGCTGCGCCCGCGCCTCGATGGCCGTGTCCTTGGCCCCGGCAATCTGCGCACCGAGCGCCACCAGGTCCGCCAACCGCCACGCCGCCTCGGGCAGCGTGCTGCGGGTCGCCTCGTTGACCAGTTCCGAATCGATGTCCGCGGCCGAGCCGGGATTGGTCCCGGTGGCCACTTGCCGGTAGGCCATGCGCAGTTGCTCGCGCATACCCCGATCAATCTCGTCTTGCCGTTGAGCTTCGCCGGGGGCTCGGGTCCAGGCGTTGCGCAGACCCGCCAGCACCGGACGCATGCGCCCCGCAATTTCCGGGCTCAGCCGGCCACAGCCGGATGCTTGCAGGCGATTGAGTTCTGCCAGAGCGCCTTCGATCTGCGCACTCGCGTTCGCCGCCAAGCTGGCCAGGCCAGCTTCGTCCTGACCCCGACCCAGACGCAGTGCCACCTGGTTCTCCAGGATCACGCGCAATCGACGGGAATGTTCATCCAGACACAGCTCGCTGGAAGTGAGCACGATGTCCTGGCTGGCGCGACTGACAAAGTCTTTGAGCAGAAAGAGCGCGGGAATCAGCAGCACCGCCACGATGCACAGGAGTTTTTGCCACAAGTGCATGTGTCGCAGCAGCGGGACAGCTTGAAAACGACGAATCGCCTTTGCCGGCTTGCTGGTCCGGGCTGCGGGCGCAGGGGATGGGGATTTCTCGTCGCTCATGGGTCATCGCTCCTTGCGGCGAAGTCGCTCGTCTGCGGCGCGGTCGGGTTGAGCAAGAGGAGCTTGTCGAGGTCGAGGAGGGTGACCAGGCCCGTGCCCATCTGAGCAATGCCGGTGACATGGTCCGGGGTGGCGGACAGCGCCTCGGCCGGTGCGGGCTTGATTGTGCAGGTTGGGATCTTGGCGATGCGAGACGCGCTATCAACCAGCAGCCCAAACAGGCGGCCATACGCCTCGACTACAATCACACGTGACTGCGGTGTCAGAGCAGCGACCGGCAGTCCCAGACGCGTGCGCAGCTCGACAATCGGCACCACCCTACCCCGCAGATTGAGCACGCCGCGCACATGCGGGGGCGCCTCGGGGATGCGCGTGATTTCACCGACGCGCACAATCTCGCGACTGCGCAGAATGGGAACGCCATACTCCGCGCGCTGCAAGCAGAAAGTCAGGTAGGCTTGCACCTCCGTCGCGGGGGCCGGTGCCGGCGCGCTGGGGCGGGCGAGAATCGCATCGGCAAAAGTCAACAGGCTGTCGCCGGCCGGCCGGAATGTGGAAACCTCCGACGCAGAAGCGACGGGCGCGCCCGGGTGTTCATCAGATGACATGGCTGGTGCTCTCGTGGTGGTTTCCGCCCGACCGGGCGATGGGCGGGACTGTCACGGTCGGCCCCGAGGCCCGCCGCAACACCTCGCCGCAGTCCAGGATCGGCAACACGCGCCCGTGACCCAAGACAGTCAGGCCTGACAGCACCCGCGAACTGCTCAGGGTTTCGTCCAGCGGCCTCACCACGACCTCTTGCACGCCCGCCAAACGATCGACCAGCAGGGCGCAGCGCTTGGCAGCAGCTTCGACGATGACGCCGTAACGGCGCGTCCCCTCCTGCGCTGCACAGCCAAGCAGGCGTCCGCCGTCGATGGCGCGCAGAAAGTCACCGCGCCAGGGACAGAGCAGCACCTGGTTGATCTCGTACATCGACTCTTCTCGCACCTCGATGCTGTCGATCACGAAACTGGCCGGCACAGCATAAAGCTCGCTGCCCACGCCAAAGATCAGGGCCTTGACCAGGGCGGCGGTCACCGGCAAGTCGATGAGGAAGACCGTCCCCTGCCCGGCCACGCTGCGCACGTCGATGCGGCCGCCCAGACTCTGGACCACGTTGGCCACTACCTCCAAGCCCACGCCCCGACCGGCCAAGGTGGAAACTTCTGCCGCAGTGGAAAAGCCGGGCTGAAAAATCAAACGCCGCAATTCATCCTCAGGCATCCCTTCCGGATGCAGCCCGAAGGCGCGCGCCTTGCCAGCGATCGCGGCCATGTCCAGGCCGCGGCCGTCGTCCGCCACCAGGATGCGCGCGCGTCCCTCCGCCAAACGCGCACCCAGCAGGATCTGGGCGCGTGCCGGCTTGCCCGCGGCAGCTCTTTGCTCCGCGCTTTCGATTCCATGTGCGACTGCGTTTCGCACCATGTGCACCAGGGGCTCGTGCAGGCGGCTGATGATGGCGCGATCGACCGCTGTCTCGCCGCCTTCGATGACCAGTTGGATGGCCTGCCCGCGCGCGTGCGCCAGGTCGCGCACATAGCGGACGTAGCGCCGAAACATGGTGGAGATGGGCGCCAGTCGCACGCGCAGCAGGTCGTGGCGCATTTCGGCTGTGGTGCGCCCCAGGGTGGCCAGCACCTGCTCCAGCAAGGCTGCGTCGCCGGGCTGGGTCTGCCCGCGCGCCAGTCGTCCGGCAAAGCGCACCAACTCGGCGTGACTGATAATGGCTTCAGCCGTCAGATCGAGCAGCCCGTCCACCTCGTGATCGGCGATGCGAACCGCGGAGTCTTCTCCGCCATGGTGGGCGTCGGCGATCGGCGCAGCGGGCTTCTCCCCCTTCTCGCCCGCATCGCCAGGCTGATTCTCCGCGGCTAGCGCGCTTGGCCGGGCTCGCAGCAACGGTGCGCGTGCAACGGCGGCCTCCCCGGCGACTTCCCTCGCCTGTGCAACTCGCTCGATGAAAGCGGCCACCGGAACTGGATCCGGCTCGCCCTGCAACGAGCCCTGGATGGAGCCAACTAGCAGATCGGTTCCATCCACCAGGATCTGCACCTGCCTGGGTTCCTGCCCTTCGGGGTGCTGACCGACGAGCAGACAGAAGTCCTCCAGCGCGTGAGCGAGCAACTCAATGGCTCCCAGCCCCATCATCGCCGCATTGCCCTTGATGGTGTGCAAGGCGCTCTTCATCGCGTGCCGCAAGTCCGCGTGATCCTCGCCACCCGCGTGCGCCTCTTCCAGCCGCAACACCAGCCCAGCCACCTCTCGCGCTAGTGGTCCCGTCTCCTCAACGAAGTCTTTGCGCAGAGATGCGAACAGCTCTTCCATGGAACTAGCCCATGGTGTGCATCTTGATGGCGGGCCCGTCTGTCCCATGCGCGGAGCCCGAGCGCCGTAGGAATTCGTTCTCCAGCGCCAGCCCAAGCTGGAAAGCGGCCAGCTCAAATATCTCGATATCGCCCACCGGCCGATCGCGCGCGCCATTGTCGAGGTAGATTATGGCGATCACGCGATCGCTGCCCGGCACCGGCAAGACCGCAATCTCGCCCGACACGGGACGATCGACCGCGGCCCGGAAGGCCGGCGGCAACTCCGCGCTGTCGAAACTCATGCGGCGGGTGTGACTGTCGTTCAGACACTCGAAGAAGACGCCGCTCGGTCCGACTGGGAAGGCGAGATTCTGCGTCGCGCTCAGCAACTCCTCGCCCCTTGCAGTTTGCCCAAACCCACCCAGCGCCACCAGTTGATCGCGGTCAGGCACGAGCAGCACGCCGCGGTCAAGCGACTCGGCCACCACGTTGAGCAGATTGGCTGACACCGAGGTGGCGAGCAGGCCTGAGCGCAGGTCGACGATGATCCGGCGCAGGCGCGCCAGGCTGGCCCGCACACCCTCGGCAATGGCGTTTTCGTTGGAAAGGTACCTGCGCTGGCGCGCCACGCTGCGCACGCAAGCCACCACTGTCTCAGGCGACGCCGCGGTGATGGACAGCACACCCGCGCGGAAAAGGTCGCGCAAAGGCGCACGTCCCTCGAAGAGCACGACCACTGAGGCCCGTGGCCGCGCCCGGCAGAGTGCAGTGAGCGTTTCCGCCCCTTTCGACTGGTAACGGAGATCCACCACCACGATGGGCGGTGCCTCGCCCAGCAGCGACGCCCCGGCATCGCGCAAGCCCACCGCTGACATGTGGTCGCCGGTTTCCGCCAGAAGCTGATTGATCCGCTGCAACAGTTCCACATTGGGCGAGACCAGTTGAAAGCGCGGGCGATCGGGCACTTCAAGCTTGGCGGTGATTGCGGTCTCGGAGACAGCGGACTCGGTGGATTCTCTGGGCGCGCCGTCGAGTAGCTTGCGTCCGCTCCTGGTCGTCACGTGCACGAACTCCTCCACCGCCTCTGACCCTTCCGGCGCAACCTCGGTAGGGGCCGGCGGCTGGCAGGCCGCGCGGACGGACTCTTCCTCCATGGCCTGCAGGACCTCCAGAAGAACCTGCTGGGTGTCGAGGTCGACCTTGGGTGCGCCNNAATCTGCCCGATGGCGCGCCGGGGCCGCTCCACCTCTTGCGCCTCCAGCGCGCGTTGCAAGGTGGGCTCGTCCAGCGCGCCCGCCCCCAGCAGCAGTTCGCCCAGGCGCAGGGAACGGGAACTCCAGCCGCTCACCAGACGACCGCGTTCAAACCCGATGAGCGCCTCCTCTTCGCCAGCGTGAATCGACAAGCTACCCGAATGCCCACCCAAGCGGATGAGCTGCATTACATCCGCAATGGCGACGTCCTCGATTCGGCCCTGGAAGCTCATGGCCAATGCCGCTGGCTATCTTCGCTGGTCGTCATCCCCTGTTGACCAAGCGGATCAGACTCTCGAGGGTGTGCAACTTGCGCGCCGTCTTGGCGTATACCCGCGAGGCAAAAATTGCAGACGCGGCATGGGCGCCCAGCAGATCGAGCAAGTCGTGGTCTTCCTTTACGAAGGCCGGCTTGTGATCCAGCAGCTTGAGGATGACCAGCGCCCCCATCGTCAGGTCCTGTACGCGCAAGGGCACCACTGCCAGAGCCGGCGACTCCTCGGTTGGCCCAAAACGCAGTCCCCCGTCGAGCAATGCTGCATCCACCAGCGGATCGCCGCCGGTGTAGCGCTCGGTCTGCTCCCAGCGCGAGTTGGCCTCGCCCTGCATGAGCCGCACTTCGTAGCCCTTGTCCTCGTCGTCGATGAGCAGCAGGACGAACTGCTCGGCGCCGATCAGGTTGAGGACGATCTCGGCGATGGTGGACTGCACCTCCGCCGGGTCGAGCGTGGCATGGAGTTGATAGGTAGCCACGTACAGGGTCATCAGACGGCCGACTTGGTGCTCAACCTCGGCCAGACGACCGGTCAATTCCAGACGCTCGCTTTCAGCAACCGCAAGGCGCGCCTCGGCTCCACCCGCCGGGCCAGCACCGCCCCCCTGACCCACCACGCGGCTCGCCTCCTCGATAGCCGCCTGCGCGTCGCTGACCAGCTGCTGCGCGCGCCGCAAGGTGGCCATCGCATCTCGCCCGGCACGGGCTGGGGCATCCCGGCCAGCAGGCGCGTCCGCGACAGGGGGTGGATCGGTCATGTTGTAATCCTCGCTCATGCAGCAGATTGCCTGGTCTCGATGCGATTGACGATCTTGAGAAGATCCTCACGCTGGAAAGGTTTTCTCAGGTAGGCCACCGCGCCGGCTTGCAGGCCGCGTGCGACCTCCTCTTCCTTGCCGTCAGTGGAAACGATGATGACGGGAATCTTGGCCAGGGCCGGGTTGGTCTTCACTTGCGCCAGGAACTCCAGCCCGGTCATCTTGGGCATATTGATGTCCAGGATGATGAAGTCCACGTCCGGACTCTGGCTGAGCTTGTCCAGCCCATCGCGCCCATCGAAGGCGGACACCAAGGTGATAGGCCGTAGCATGACCTCGTACATCTTGTGGATGAGCCGGGAGTCCTCGACAACCAGGACTTTTCTGTTCTTGACG
>PMJE01000621.1 GCA_003157315.1 Myxococcales bacterium
TGCGACGGCCGCGCGGTCAGCATGCGCATCACCGAGGGCGATTTTGCGCGCGAACAGATCGTCGCCATCGCGGTGGCCTGCCCGGGCGTGAAGGCCGACGGCAAGAATTTGGATGAACGCTGCCAACGCTGCGAGATGCATGTCTCGCCGCTGGCTGATGTCACAGTCGGCGATACCTCGGCGCTGCCCAAGCCTGAGAAAACCCGCGCCGAGACCATCGCCAAGATCAAGGCCATGACCCCGGCCGAGCGCTTCGCCTTCTGGCAAAAGGCATTCGAGCCGTGTACCCACTGCTACGCCTGCCGCGAGGTCTGTCCGCTGTGCAACTGCACGGTGTGCGTGACTGACCAGAACGCCCCGCGCTGGATCGAGCAGACCGCCAAGCCATCGTCGAATCTGATGTGGCACATGATTCGCGCCTTCCACCACGCCGGCCGCTGCGTCGACTGCGGCGAGTGCCAGCGGGCCTGTCCCGAGGGCGTGCCCATGCACCTGCTCGACCTGTGCCTGGCGGAGGACGTCGAGGAGCTGTTCAATTTCGAGACCGGGGTCAAGCAGGACGGCAAGTGGCCCTTCCTGCTTTTCAACCCGGAAGATCCTGATAGCTGGCTGGGAGGACCCCATCGTGGCTGATGGCATGAAGCTTTCGCGCGAGTCACTTCAAGCGGCGCTTCTCAAGCGCGGCGCGATCTGGGCGCCCAACGACGCCGGCCACTGGGCCACGGTCGAGTCGTTGCCCGAACTGGGCCCCATCCGGCCGCGGCGTCCGCTCAAGGATCTGTTTGCGCCACCCCGGCGAGAAATCGCTCGCTGGAAGGCTGGCGCAGGTCCGGCCGAAATCGAGCCGGCCCTTCCCGACCAGACGCCGGGCAGCGTGTTCGGGGTGCGGCCCTGCGACGCCCGCGCCCTGCTGCTTCTCGACCGTGCTTTCTTGCAGGCGCCGTATGTGGATCCGCACTACCAAGCCAGACGCGCAAGCTTTCTGCTAGTCGGCGTTGCGTGCCAGCCCGGCCCCACCTGCTATTGCGGCGTGTTCGGCTTTGGTCCCGACGACAAGGACGCGGTCGATGTCATGCTGACCCCGCAAGCGGACGGCTTCGTGGCCCAGGCGGGCAGCCCACGCGGCATGGAATTCCTGGCCAGCGTGGCGGGCGGCGCGGCCGTGCCTCTGGCAGCGCCGCGGCCCGGCCCGCGCCCGGAGTGGTGGACCGGCCTGCCCGACCCCAAAGCGCTGTACGCGAACTTCGACCACCCCATNNTGGCGCGAGCTCGGCACTTCCTGCATGAACTGCGGCGTATGTACGCAGTACTGCCCGACCTGCCAGTGTTTCACCATCGACGACGAATCCTTCAAGGGCGAGATCCAGCGTCTGCGCATCGTCGACAACTGCCAGCGCTCGGACTTCACCCGCATGGCGGGCGGGCACAACCCGCGCCAGGTCGCGGCCAGCCGCCTGCGCCAGCGGGTGCTGCACAAGTTCTCCTACATTCCCACGCAGAACCCGGGTCTGGTCGGCTGCACCGGCTGCGGCCGTTGCGTGGACCTGTGTCCGCTCGACCGGCACTTGTTCGCCGACGTGTTCGAGATCATGAAGCGCATCAACCAGGAGGCCGAACGTGTTGCGTGATCCCTTGCTGCCGCTGCCCGCGCGAATCAGCGAGCGCATCGACGAGACCGCGGACACGGTCACCTTCCACTTCGAGCTGCTCGACGAGTCCGAACGCAAGGCCTTCCGCTATCTGCCTGGCCAGTTTGGTGAAATCTCGGCCTTTGGCGAGGGCGAATCCACCTTTGTCATCGCTGGCGATCCGGCCCGACCCGAGCGGCTGACCGTCACCACCAAGCGGGTGGGCGCCCACACCGAGGCGCTGCACCACCTGTACGCGGGCGCCATCATCGGATTCCGCGGCCCGTACGGCAAGGCTTTCCCCGTCGCTGACTGGAAAGGCAAGGACATCGTCATCGCGGGTGGCGGCATCGGCCTGGCGCCGCTCAAACCCATCATCTGCCATGTGCTCAATCAGCGCTCCGACTACGGCAAGCTGACCATCGTGTACGGCGCGCGCAGCCCAAACGATTTGATGTACGCGGCGGATCGCGAGATCTGGGCCAAGGCGCCCAATACCGAATTGGTGGTCACAGTGGACAAGGGCGACGCCAACTGGAAAGGCCGCGAGGGTTTCGTGCCCGCCGTGCTGCGCGCGACCGCGCCCAAGGCCGAGAACGCGGTGGCCATCACCTGCGGCCCGCCCATCATGATCAAGCTGACCCTGCCGGTATTCAAAGAACTGGGATTCCACGCCGAGAGCATCTTCACCACCCTGGAAATGAAGATGAAGTGCGGCCTGGGCCAATGCGGCCGCTGCAACATCGGGCCGTTCTATGTGTGCAAGGACGGGCCGGTTTTCTCGGTCGCGCAGCTACAGCAACTGCCGCAGGAGTTCTAAACAGGATCTCGCGGAGCGCGATCCAATACGGGGTTGGTCACCTATTCCACACAGAGGCACAGAGAACACAGAGATCGGATGAGAAGAAAGGGTTCGGAATGCGCTGGATCCAACCCGTCCCTTTCTCCTCCGGCTCCGTGGCCTCTGTGTCTCTGTGAGAAATAGCTAACTTCGATCTGCGGTCCACTGGATGCTCGCTAGAGTTCGAGACTGAGGGTGAACTGGTTCGTGTCGTCGGTCATGAACTGGTCGAGGTAGGGCGAGTAGGTCTGGATGCGAATCTCTTTCTTGCCGTAGTCGAATTCCAGCACCCGCAGATAGCCACTGCCGCCGAGATCGTTGGGCTCCCCTTTGGTCATCCACTGATAGTCGGACAGCATTTGATGCACGGGTGAGCCGTCGGCCCGAAGGCTGGTCAGCCGGGCAGACCCGGTCTGGTGGCCACAGAAGACCAAACGTACATTCGGGTTGGGCACGATGAGCTTCTGCCAGATATCCTCACCGTCGTTGATGCCTTCCGCGGGCGTGAAGCCGTAGTACCGTGGGTACCAGGCTTGGGCCGACCCATAGACGGCGTAGTTGTAGCGGTTTCCGTCTCCGTATAGGTACGCGTGGGTCACAATAATCGTGGGAAGCGCTGGATAGGCCTTCAGCACCCCGTCGGCCCAGGTGAGAACGGTGTCGCGCGGGCCGAATTCCAGGCCCATGACCAGCCATTTCTGCGGTCCGATGTCGACCAGGGCGTAGTTGTTCTCGATCTGGCCCGCAGTCATGGTTCCGGTGATCCACGGCATGGTCGCGGGGGCGAAGTAGCTGTCGATCGGCCCAGCACGATTCGCGTCGGTGTCGTGGTTGCCGGGGACCAGGACATAGGGCAGAACGCCGTCCATGAGTCGCATAGACGAGTTGGCCACTGTCCACTGAGCTGGGTCGCCGGCCCCATCGACCAGGTCGCCCACATGCAGCACGACCGCGATGTTGCGAGCAGACTTCTGCTCGACGATCCAGCGCGTTTGAGCAGGGAAAATGTCGGGGTGGCTGGACGAGTAGTATTGCGTATCGGGCAACACCACAACCGTGACCGGGGCTAACGGGATTCCCAGGTCAGCAGCGTAGGCGTCCGTGGTGCCGGCATCTGCAACGGAAAGCGTATCGGGTGGAGGAGTTGCGTCGCTATTCGTGTCAGTCGCGATGTAGACGTCGGGTGAAGGGACAGCGTCGACGTTGGCTTCTGGCAAGACTGAACCCGCGTCAGCTTCGCCTTGCCCTGGCAAGTCCGCGTCGTAGTTGTCGGGGCTTGCAGAGCTGCTTCCGCACCCGGCAACCAGGACCACTAACCAGCCCGCCGCCAGACCGGCAGGAAGTCTAGACAAAGTGCGAACCATGAAGTCGATTATGCCCGCCTTCGGGGAGCGTGCGAAAGCGAATTTCAAGAACCGGTCGGAATTCCCGCGCTCGCGTGTATCATGCGCAGTTGCGCGCGGGCCCAAGAGGGTACCCTCGCTCTCCAATCTCCTGGCATTCAGTACAAAAGGAATTCACATGGCCGGACCAACCCTCCCCTCAGCATCGCGCGAGGTTGCCCCCGCGAACGGCAAGCCCCGGAGCTATCTCGGAGCCCTGGCAGTTCTCTCCACCCTGTTTTTCATGTGGGGGTTCATCACCTGCCTGAATGACATCATCATTCCCCACCTGAAAGTGGTCTTCGACCTCAACTACGCGCAGGCGATGATGATCCAGTTCGCCTTCTTCACCGCCTACTTCATCGTGTCCCTGCCCTCGGCCCACATCGTCCGGCGGGTCGGCTACAAGAAAGGCATAATCATCGGCCTGGTGGTGGTGGGTCTGGGTTGCCTGGCCTTTTACCCGGCCGCCGGAATTCGTTCCTACGCCATCTTCCTGCTGGCCTTGTTCATCCTGGCCTCCGGAATCACTCTGCTCCAGGTGGCGGCCAACCCGTTTGTTGCCATTCTTGGCAAACCCGAGACCGCTTCCGCGCGCTTGACGTTGACCCAGGCCTTGAATTCGCTAGGCACGACCCTGGCGCCGTTCTTTGGCTCTGCGCTCATCCTCGCAACCGTGGCCAAGTCGGCCGACGAGCTGAAAGCCATGGCCCCTGCCGCGCGCGAGGCCTACCGGCTGGCCGAGGCAGCGTCGGTGCAGAAACCCTACCTGGGACTTGCCCTCACCCTCTTCGTTCTGGCGGTTGCCATTGCGCTGTCGAAACTCCCCAAGATCGGCGACGCTGAGGCAACCGCGGCCCAGAATGACGGATCCGCAGGCCCCAAGAGCGCCTTCGGCTATCGTCACCTCATGCTGGGCGCGGTCGCCATCTTCGTCTACGTAGGAGGCGAAGTGGCGATCGGCAGTTTCCTGGTCAACTACCTGAAAGAGCCGGTCATCGCAGGCTTGCCCGAAAAAGTCGGAGCCACCTACCTGCCCTACTACTGGGGAGGCGCCATGGTCGGCCGGTTCCTCGGCACGCCGCTTCTGCGCTACTTCAAGCCGGGGCGCATTCTCGCACTGTTTGCTTGTGTGGCAGCCCTGCTGGTGGTGACCACCATGAGCACCTCGGGATCTTTGGCCATGTGGTCCGTGCTGGCGGTGGGGCTGTTCAATTCGATCATGTTCCCGACCATTTTCACCCTGGCGATTGCCGGCCTGGGCAAACACACCAGCCAAGGATCCGGCATTCTCTGCATGGCCATCGTAGGCGGTGCCCTGGTTCCGGTGATCCAGGGCGCGATTGCCGACCGGATCGGTATTCACCACTGCTTCATCATTCCCGCGCTTTGCTACCTGTACATCGTCTGGTACGGCTGGAAGGGCCATGTCCCACGCCGAGGCCAGGGCGCAGCCGCGTAGGCCGCGCCCTACTCCGATTGCGTACGTTCGCGCACGCGTCCCGGCTCCACCACCCACAGCTTGCCGACTGGGTCGGATGTCACGAGAGCGGCGACCAGGGTCTCTACCAGTGCCTCCAGGCCGGACGCGGTGATGATCGCCGGCGAGTGCAGGATCACGATTCCGGCAAAGCGCGCTGGTGGAAACCTGATCGGGTCTGCGAAGTCCAGATCCAGGGTAACCAGGCAGCGACGTTCCGCGGTGCACGCTTCGATCAATGCTGCGTCGCTGGAAGCCTCCATCCTCTGGTCGGCGACGGTGGCTACATCGTGAGCGGCCCGGCTCAGCGCCTCGGCGCCACGGCGTCCGAGGTTCTCGTCCAGC
>PMJE01000497.1:0-1306 GCA_003157315.1 Myxococcales bacterium
CAGTTCCAGCAGGTCGTGGTAGGCATACACGCTCTTGGGCTTGGCCGCGTAGGTCTCGTCCAGTTCAGGCAGAACCCACTTCTGCAATCCGGGGAAGTGGATGTTGAGGAAGTAGTCGTACCAGTCGAGGGTCTCAGGCGACCAGGGCAGCAGCGCGCGGCCCTCGGCGGACTGCCGGTCGCGCAGCGCACGGATGTGGTCCGAACGCAAGACGTAGGCATTGTCCAGGATGAAGGGCCGGAACAGGTCGATGTTCTCGCCTGCTTCCTTGGTCACGCGCTTGACCTCGTCGACCTTCTTCTTGAGCCGATCGCAGAGCTCACCAAAACGCCCACCACCCCAGCGCGGTCGCACGCGGTCCAGGGCCTCAGACGCGCGCTCGGCCACGCGGTTCACCAGGGGCAAGGACTTCTTGTCGTACTCCTCATAGCTCACCGGCCGGAACTCCATGCGCGCGGCCAGTTGGTTGAGGAACTTNNGTGGTCACCCGTCCGATGTACGATGGGTTGAGGTCACCGGCCGCCAACTGGTGCACCAGCTCCGGCTCCTCCACACATGCCTGGGCTGCCACCATCAGCATGGCAGCCGCGATGTAGTCGACCGGGACCACGTCGAGGATGAGCGACTCCGACACCGGCAAGAGGTTCTGGCCCTTGAGCGCCAAGTACACCAAAGGTGCGGAAGTAGTGAAGCCCTCGTTCCAGCCCGCAAACGGGTACTCCAGTGCGCTTTCCACAATCGCCGGCCGCACGATAGAGCGCACGATGCCCGTTTCCCGCGCCACCAGTTGCTCGGCCATGCTCTTGGTGTAGGTGTAGATGTTGGGCCAGCCCCAATCCTTGGCGCGCGCGACACCCCGCTGGGTCAGCTCGGCCCGCACCCAGTCCTTGCGCTCGCGCGCCACCGCCAGCTTGAGGGTGGCCTCGTCGTCGGGATCGCGGTGCTGCTCCAACAGCGTTTCGCGCGCCCGCTGGCGCAACCGCGCGACCACCTGCGCGTCATTCGCCTGCGCCCGAACCTCGGTCGCGATGCGATCGCAGTCGGCGATCTCCTGCTCGACCGAGAAATGCGTTCCCGCCAGCTCCTCGCGCCGCGGAAAGTAGCCATCAAGCGGCTCGCTCTCCCACACGTTGCCGCTGCGGTTGCCGGCCACAAAGCAAGTGCTGGTGTGAACCAGGGCGGGCCGCTGCATGCGCTTGACGAAAGCAATCACGTTCTTGGTTCCCTGCACGTTGGTGCGCAGGGCCGATTCCAGCGGCGGGTTGAAGGTCACCTTGCCCGAGGTGTTGATGACCACGCTGATGTC
>PMJE01000497.1:1320-14816 GCA_003157315.1 Myxococcales bacterium
CCCGTCCCCCGCCGCACCATCACGTAGACCCGGCCGATGTCGGGAAAACGATGCAGCAGCATGCTCATCAGCACCTTGCCGAGAAAGCCCGTGCCACCCAGGACGAAGACATTTCGCCCGCGAAAGATCTCGCGCGGCGAGAAAGCCGACTTGCTCTTGCCTGCAGGCGGATGCATCGGCTTGCGGCTACTCCACGTCGGCCATCACGATGGGTGGCCATTTCATCAGGGTGATCGACGCCGACGGACCCACGAACGATCGCGCCATGGCAATGGCTTCGGTCACCGACTCGGACCGGTCCCAGCCCAGCATGGCGGGCACATGCGCATTCTTCGCGCCCGCCGCGATTATCTTGCCCACATGCTGGCGCCCCGCCTCGCCCCAGTACCACATGAAGAAGGGATGCGTGCCGTGGTAGGCATGGCCGCGCCGGTACATCTCGACGTAGCTCGGGTTGCGCGCGAACTCTTCCTCGTATTTGGCACGCAGCAGATGCGAATCGCGCGTTTCGGGCAGCAGCCGGTGGAAGAACTCGATGTAACTCGGGTGGAACTCGTGGTCGAACTCGTCATGGCAGGGGTGGCACAGGATGAGCGCCCCGCCCTTTCGTAGCACCGGCTGGCCTCGGTAGAAGTGGTGGAAGTATCCCAGCGCCATCACCTGCAGCAGGATGGGGTTGAGGATCGAGTTTACGTTGTAGGGTGAAATGAAGGGGATGGGGAAGATGACGATGTCGCTCTGGCCCTTGACCTTGACCAGATACTGCTCGTTCAACTTGGCCACGATGCGATCGTGCACCGGCTCGGCCTTGCCCGCGAAGCACGCGATCAGTTGGTAGGGAGCCGGGATAGCGTTGAACATCTTGCGCTTGGCCACCTCGGGCATCTTGGACAGGGCCAGGCGCAGGGTCTCGGTCTTCAAGCGGTCAAGCTCAGAAAACTCGTCCTCGTTTCTGCCCAGAAAGGCCAGCGGCGAGGAGAACATGCGATTATTGAGCGCCGTCTCGATGTGAAACACGTTCATGTGCTGATCGACGATGGCGCCCATGCGGCTAAGCTTGGTCGCCAGCATGGAATGGGGCGGATCCATCAGGCTGTTGCAGGCCGCGATGGTGTCAGGCTCGTGGTGGACACGCACGCTTTCGTAGTCGCACAGCCCAACCGCGACCGACTTGTGGCCCCCGTCCATGGGCACCAGGGTCACGTTCACGTAGATGACCAGATCGCTCTCGACGCAACGGCGGCTGATATTGACCGGCTCACCCTGGGCGGTCTTGCCGAGGGGAACGAATCCGTCCGGATCCTCGGCGTCGAGGTTGTAGTAGCGGTCGGGGTAGAAGGCGTCGTAGACCTTCTTGCCGGCCATGCGCTTCATTTCCGCCGGGGTCATGCGCCGGTGCGCGGAACCGAGCGCGATGATGATGTGCACATCGTCCACCCCGTGTGCATCGAGCATCTCAACCAGGATCTCGAGCATGGTCTGCCGGATGTCAGGCGTGGTCATGGGCGGTAGGGGCAGGCTGATGTCGTCCACCGCGATGGTCACGCGCATGCCGGGCGAAAGTTGGGTGTAGAGCGGCTCGCTGTCGAGCGGGTGGTTGAGCGCGTAGCGAATGGCGGCGCCAGGATTGGCCAGGCCCTCGATGGGCGGCTTGGCGTAGATGACCCGCGTGCCGATAGGCAGGTCCTCGCACAGGATGTCGGTGCCCGAGAAGATGATCCGGGGCGCAGAGTTCTCGTCGATATAGACGACCTGATCGTCTTCCTTGTGGCGGGGCACGGGCCCACGCAGCGGCTTGGCTTCGCGCTTGTTCATCGGGGCCTCATGCTAACGCAAATCCAGAATGGGCCAGTCATGTTGTAGAGCTGTGTTCCTCAGGCGGAAATCGGGGTTGACCGCAGTGGGGTGGCCCACCACCGACAGCATGGGCAGATCGCTCATGCTGTCCGAGTAGCTGTAGCACTCGGTGAGATTGAGTCCTTCCTTCTCGGCGTAGACGCGAATCCAGCTTGCCTTGGTGGCGGCGGCCATCACCGGCGGCAAGAGGCGCCCGGTGGCCTTTCCGTCTACAAACTCCAGGTGGTTGGTGACGGAGTCGTCCAAGCCCAGGTGGCGCACCAGCGGCGCCGCGGTGAGGTCCAGCGCGCCGGTGACCAGTACCTGACGCAGCCCAAGTCGGCGCGACTTGTCGACCAGTTCGAAGGTACCCGGGAAGATGGATGGGCGGACGACGGTGTCGAAAAGCTCCTGGGCCAAATAGCGCAGGCGGTCCTCCGACTCGCCCCGGTAGCGGCGGAAGAAGATGTCGTTGAAGAGCCGCCGGTTGAACATGTCGGCAGCCAGGAACAAGGGGATGCTGGCCACCGTGGATGCTGTCCGGGTGAAGCTCCTCCACAGGCCCTGCTGGTTACGCGCATTGTAGGCAAACGCGTGCACCAGGTTGGTACGACACAGGGTGCCGTCGAGGTCATAGAACGCAGCAGCTGCCATGTTCGGAAACGCACCGTATATCACGACCGAGACAGTGGACCACAATCCGCCGAGCACCGAGGCCGCAGGGTGTTAAGTCGACTTTGGACGGCAAAGCCACGGATCGTTCCGAAAGCGGAGCCGGATCCGCATCCGTGGCCGAATCCGGAACCGGCCATCGGATACGGACTTGGCCACCAGATCGGGCGTTACTTCTTCTCAACCGGCTTGGCCCCGGCCAACCACTCGGCCATGATTTCCACGCGGGCCGCCGCATCCAACTTGGGGAATTGGGCCAAGGCCCAGTCCGAGGCAGCCAGGCGTCCGGGACCGGCGGCCAGGGCAGCGTAGGAAGTGCGCCAGACATGGCCTCCGGGCGCAGAGGCTGCGGCTCGGCGCTTCAGTGCATCGAGTTCACTGCTGCCTAGGAAGGACAGCTCAGCATCGTGGTCGCCCGCCAGTGTGGCCTGCAGCTTGCGCGCAGCCTGATCGCGGCGCACGGCCAATGCCCGCGCACCCGCCAAACGGAGACGCCGGTCGGACTTGCCGTGGGCGAGCTTGCCCAGCATCTCGGCCGAGGCCTCACCTTTCATAGTCCCAAGTTCCTTCGCCACGGACTCGCCCGGCCGCGGGTCCTTTTCTTTGTAGAACTGGAAAAGTTGGGAAACCATCGCCTCGCCCCCGGTCCGCAGCAGGGCGACAGCCGCTGCTCCCCGCACCTCGGGCGCCGGATCATGCAGAAGCCCAGTCAAACGAAACACCGCACCCCGACCCGCTCCCGGCCGAGTCCCAGCCAGCAAGGCCACCGCCCGCAAGCCCGGCGATCCATTGTCGGCCAGCCCTTGCAGGGTCTTGCGTGCGTCGGGATCGTCGATGGTACCCAGGGCTTGCGCCGCCGCCACACGCTGACTTTCTGGCGCCGAGCGGTCATTCGCCACCGCCAGCACCCCCGGCAGGCACTCGCGCTCTAGCCCAAAGCCGAGTGCCACTACCGCCGCGCCACGCGCCTCGCCCGCCGGCCCTTCAAGCTTCTCTTTCACGAGCGGACACAGGGGAATCGCCAGCCGCGCCAGCCCGCGCGCCGCCGCATCCACGTCCTGGCCTTGCTCCACCGCCTGGCGAAGCCTCTTTTCTCCCGCACGGTCGCCGCCGGCCGCACGAGCCGCAGCCACGGCCAGTCCCTGGTCGGCTTCCGCGCGGTCGAGCCACGCCCAAGCAAACGACGAGAAGCCCTGCTCGCGCGCGTCGCTATCGGCTGCCTGCAAGCGCTGGATGGCGACGTGCTCGCGGCCCTGGGCCACCAAACTGCGCACTGCCTGCGGCAAAGGACGCTGCACGTCCCTCACCTGCAGACCCGAACACTGGCGATCGTCGCGCGCAAAGGTCCACAGCACGTGGGCGTTGCCGTCATCGGAAAGCACCTCCTCGGGCGCAACCCCATAGGGGGCGTTATCGCGGACCACGTCCAGCGCTGACGTGTCGAACTCGGAGGACCCTGAAGGGGTGGTCACCTCGATACCGAGCAAGCGGCCGCCCCGGGCTAGCACCAGCTCGACTACCACGGCGCGCGTGGCAAGATTGACAGGGTGGTCCTTGGGCAGGCGCGCGGCTGCCATGGCCAGGAAGCTGTCCGCCCAGGCCCGGTGTACCTTGGTGTGCAGGTCATTCAGGTAGGCAAGCGTTCTGCCTTCGCCTTGCACAGGCGGCTCGTCGGCTGCCTGTGCCCTGCCGGCAGCCAAAACCAGGGGTGGCACAAGCCCCGCAGCCAGCAGAAGAAACGCGCGCTTGCTTGTGGTCATCGTCGTACCTCTCGGTTCAAAGTGGCACAACTATACCCGCGTCAGGGGGCTGCGGTCCAACTGACCGGCGGCCGGTGGCCGGGGCCGGATCCGGAACCGGCTACCGGATCCGGCCCCGGAACCGGATCCGGTACTTCTCACCCAGCGGCGCGCTTTTGCGAGCGGCCGCCCCCATCCTTCTCCCGCTTCTCCTTGTATTCGAGGATCATGGCCTCGCGCGCCTGCTTGGGCACCTCGGCGTAGCGCTTGNNCTCCATGCTGAACTCGCCCTTGCCTTGAGTGGCAGAGCGCAAGTCCGTGGCATAACCAAACATGTCGGCCAGCGGCACCTCGGCAACGCCGGTGACAAACGCTTCGTGTTTCTCCGTGCTCAGGATATTTCCCCGCCGCTGGTTGAGCTGACCGATGACCGCGCCCTGGAATTCCTCGGGAAATTGCACCTCGACCAGCATGATGGGCTCCAAGATGGTGGGCTTGGCCTTGTTGTAGGCCTCGCGGAAACCCATGAGGGCCGCAGTGCGAAAGGCCAGTTCCGACGAGTCCACAGGGTGCGATTGGCCGTCGTTGATGAGGCAGCGCACGCCCACGATGGGAAAGCCGATGAGCGGCCCCCGCTTGATCGCCTCCTTGAATCCCTTGTCACAAGCCGGAATGAACTCACGCGGGATGGCGCCGCCCACGATGTCGTCGACAAACTCGTAGCCGCCCTCATGATCGGACGGCAAGGGCTCGATGTAGCCCGCCACGCGGCCGTACTGGCCCGAGCCGCCGGTCTGCTTCTTGTGCGTGTAGCTAAACTCGCCACGCTGGGTGATGGTTTCGCGGTATTTGACCTGGGGACGTCCCGGAACCACCACGCAGTTGTATTCACGCTTCATGCGTTCGATGTAGATGTCCAGGTGCAGTTCGCCCATGCCGCTGATGATGGTCTGCCCTGACTCCTCGTCGCGCGACACACGGAAGGTGGGATCCTCCTTGGTAAAACGATTGAGCGCCTTGGAGAAATTGGTCTGTGCGGCCTTGTCCTGCGGCTCGACCGCCAGCGAAATGACCGCGTCGGGCACGTGCATGGAGGTCATGGTGACGTTGATTTCTCCGTCGGTGAAGGTGTCGCCCGAGGCACACTCCACACCGAACAGAGCCACGATGTCGCCGGCTTCGGCCGAGGGAATGTCCTCCATCTCGTCGGCGTGCATGCGCACCAGGCGCGGGACCTTCACCTTCTTCTGTCCGGCCGAGCAATTCACGATGAAGTCGCCCTTGCTGACCTTGCCCTGGTAGATGCGCATGTAGGTCAGCTGTCCGTAGCGGCCGTCCTCCAATTTGAAGGCCAGCCCCACGAAGGGCTTGCTCGTGTCGGATTCCAGCTTGATCTCGGTCTCGCCGTGATCCTGGTCGAGCGCGATGTTCTCGACCTCGGACGGCATGGGCAGGTAGTCCCGCACGGCGTCGAGCAGAAGCTGTACGCCCTTGTTCTTGTACGCCGAGCCCAGCAGGACGGGCGTGCCCTTGAACGCGACGGTAACCCGACGGATGGCCGGGACCAGATCCTCGGGCGTGCACTCCTGCTCGTGCAGGTACTTTTCCGCGATGGCGTCGTCGAGGTCGGCGATGGATTCGATCATCTTCTGACGGGCCGCCTTGGCGTCTGCCACCAGCTCGTCAGGTATCTCGGCAAAGCGCAGGTCTTCGCCCTTCGCCCCGTCGAAGAACACTGCCTTCATGCGGATGAGGTCGACTACGCCCTCGAAGCGATCTTCGGCGCCGATGGGGATCTGCACGGGGATGGTGTGCAGGTGTAGCTTCTCCCGCAACTGCCCGGTCACGCGCTCCGGGTTGGCACCCGCGCGGTCCAGCTTGTTGATGAAGGCGATGCGCGGCACCTGGTAGCGCCGCATCTGNNACGTGGCCGGGCGTGTCGATAAGGTTGACAGCGCAGTCGTCCCACTCGCACGAGGTGGCCGCCGACTGGATGGTGATCCCCTTTTCCCGCTCCAGGTCCATGAAGTCCATGGTCGCGCCGACCCCGGACTTCCCCTTGACCTCCTCGATCTTGTGGATCTTACCGGTGTAGAAGAGCACCCGCTCGGAGAGCGTGGTCTTGCCTGAGTCGATATGTGCGGAAATGCCTATGTTGCGGATCTTCTCTATGGACGACATGGAACGTACCTAACCTATTTTGACGGGATTGCTGAAGGCGCGGCAGTTTATTCGACGACAACGCGAACGCCACCTAAATCTACGTGACGGTGCGGTGCCATTTTCTGCGCGATCATCACCACAACGTCGCTCCGACGTTGCATTCTGCCGCGGGAGGCAGCTTAAATGCGTCTCGGTGTCACCACGAAAATCGCCTAGCAATGACCGGCTTCGCCAGCAGCGCTCCCCTTTTCGGACTGCCGAGGACGTCAGTTTTCTGCGACCCTTTGTCAAGTGGGCAGGAGGCAAGAGCCAACTCCTACCGCAATTCAGAGCCTTGTATCCCGAGCCGAAGACGATCCATCGATATGTGGAACCTTTCCTCGGCAGCGGAGCGGTCTTCTTTAACGTCCAGGCCCTGCTCCAGCCTTCACGCGCCCTGTTGTGGGATACGAACGCCGAGCTGATCGATACCTTCCTGGCCGTGCGTGACGAAGTGAACAGCCTCATCGATTTGCTGCGCGAACACCAAAAACAGCACTGCGAGTCCTACTACTACGAAGTGCGAACCCAAATTCCGCAGACCCGCGCCGCACGCGCTGCCCGCCTCATCTACCTCAACAAGACGGGGTTCAACGGCCTCTATCGGGTGAACAGTCGCGGTATCTTCAACGTGCCCTTTGGTCATCGTGTCAACCCGACGATTCTCAACGAGCCTCTGCTGCGTGCAGCCAGCGTCGCGCTAGCAAAGACCGAGCTGCACTCACGCGATTTCAGAACTCTGTCCACGGTCGCGCGCAAGGGCGACTTCATCTACCTTGACCCGCCCTACCAACCGCTGTCCAAGACTGCCTCCTTCACCTCGTACACGCGCGGTTCCTTCGGCGAGAACGACCAGCGCGACTTGGCCAATCTCTACTCTGAACTCGACCGGCGTGGGTGCCTGCTCATGCTGTCGAACAGCGACACTCCTCTGGTGCGCGAGCTATACGCGGACTTTCGCGTCCACTGCGTGTCCGCGCGCAGAATGATCAACTCGGACGGCAAGAAGCGAGGGCCGGTGTCGGAAGTGGTGGTCCTCAACTACGGCCCAAAAGCGAGTCGCAAGCCAACTCTGCGACCGAGATGACTGGTTTGGCCAGAATCTACACGCGCAGGGGCGATGGCGGGCAGACCCAGCTTCCCGGCGGGCGGCGGGTGCCCAAGCACGCGCAACGGCTGGAATGCCTCGGCGCCGTGGACGAGCTTTCCGCGTGCATCGGGCTCGCGCGGGCCCTGCTGCAACGGCATGCTGCGCCCGCCGGCTTGGCACGCCTGGCCGCCCGCCTAGGCGGAATCCAGAAAGAGCTTTCCGGTCTTTGCGCGGACTTGGCCACGTCGGCAACGGCTGGACAACACATCGCAGCCCGCGACGTCACGGTCTTGGAGCGCAACATCGATACCTGGACGCGCAGGCTGTCGCCACTTCGCACCTTCATCCTGCCCGGCGGAGGCGCTGCGGCCGCGTGCCTCCACCTGGCGCGCACGGTTTGCCGCCGCGCCGAGCGCCAAGTGGTGCGCCTGGCTGCGCAGGAACCGATCGGCGGCTCGATCGTTCCCTACCTGAACCGACTCTCCGATGCGCTCTTCGTCGCGGCCCGCTACGCCACGCTCCTCGGCGGCCGCGAGGAGATCTGACGTACGCGGCCCCTACCTGAGGTAGAGAATACCGAGGTTCACGTCCAAGTTGAACATCCAGTTGGGCATGCCCGCAAGGGCGTTCACCCCAGCCAGAATCAAGAATGAATCGCTCAACTCGACAGTGACACCCGCGCCGGGACCGAACAGAATCGGGCCGCCCACCACCGTGTCTTTGCAGCCGCCCGACGGACAGCCAGCCAGATACGGCTTGGAAGGGTCGGCCGGATCCTTGTCCGGGAGGCTGACTACGTGGCGGATCTGACCTGCGCCTGCGGCCATCGAAAGGAATGGCGTGACCCTCCTGGGCTCGCCAAAAAACCACGTCGCCTTGGCCAACCCGGCCAAGGCGTAGCTTGAGGGATGACAGGTGCCTCCCTTGCAAGCGGGTGGATTCAGCGCGCCGCCGTTGACATCGCTAGCGCCGATCACGATCTGAAAGCGACCCTGCACGGACAAGACCAGACTGTCAGAAACGAAGAAGCCAACCTCGGGTGCGACCTGCAAGAGGCGAGCCCAGGAGACGCCGGAATTCTTCAAAGCTGTTCCCTTGTCGTCGGTGCGATTTGCCTCGGGCGTGCCCGAGTGGTAGCCGAACCCACTGCCTAGGGCCAGCGCAAACCAGTAGAAGGGAGCCCCGCCCTCCTCACCGCCCTCCTCGCCTGCTTCGGCGGTCTCGGCCTCGGGGTTCGCGCCTTCGACTCCCTCGCCGCCCGCACCCTCGCCCCCCAGGGTGACGACGTGCGGTTCAGCCACGGTCCCATTCTGCGCCAATGGCTGGCCCTCGGCGTTTTGCGCCAGTACATAGTAGGCGACCGATGCGCCGCTGGTCGCCTCCGGTGGAATCTCCGTCTGGTACCAATCGCTGTCCTTGACGGGATCCATCTCGCGCGTGCGAAAATCCGTCGCACCTTCGGGCCGGTATGCCAGCACCACCCGCTCTGCACCCAATGACTCCGAAACCTGTGCCTTGATCGTGATGGGCTGGCCCACCGCGCCCGCGGTCACTGGAGCATGAATGATCGCGCTTTCCGCCGAGGCTGGGGGCTGGGCAGGCCGCGCCGGCTGGACAGGCTGCGTCGGCTGGGCAGGCTGCGCCGGCTGGGCAGGAGGTGGGGCGGCCTGAGGCTCAGGCTGGGGCGCGCCAGGGGTGCTCCCCGCTTCTTCGGCGCCCTCCGCGACATCCATGGAAGCCTCGGCGAATGCCGACTGAACTTCTGGGTTGAGCAGGGCCTTGGTGACCTTGATCGCGGGATCGATCCGCAACGCCTTCTTGAACTCCTCCACGCCTTGGTCGCGCTGCCTGAGCCCGGCCACGTAGACCACGCCCAAATGGACGTGTGTGCGCGCAGCCGCCGGGTGCTTATCGAGTTGGGCAGTCCCACAGGTCTCAAGTGCTTGCTTGAGAAGGTTGGTTGCCTCTTCCATGTCAAGGTTGGCAAACGCGGCCAACGCTTTCTTGTTGAGTTCGACAACCTTCTGCACGGGGTCCGACTCTTGTGCATTGGCCCGCGTCGCCCAAACAGCCGCCGCGCCGAAAATCGGGAGGAGCACGGCATAGCAATACCTTTTAGAAGCAAACGACATTTGAGGAGAGGCTCTCTAGGGGCGTGCGGCGTGTGCGTGAATGGGCGGGGCGTTGAAACTGTATTCCCCTATGTTCCCCCACGTCAACCTACTCATGCGTACAGGTACACTAAAGCAGTGACGCGATTGTCGTGAGATGGCTCAAACCAGCCACCGCCAGGCCTGGCCCGCCTATCCCGCCCGTGATGCAATGAGATATTGCTCCGCAAGAGCTGTAGCCAACCTCGCAGCCGCATATACTCAATACTGATGCGTGTAGCCGCAGCCGCCGTCGTGCTGGGGTTAGCCGGGATCACCGCCTGGTCGTGGCGGAGCGTGGCTCCCCACCCCGGCGGCTCGCCCCCGGCGGACGAGCTGCTGGCTGCTGAACGCACGAACCCCAACACGCTGATCGTAGACTTTCGGGATGACATCACCGAACAGGAGCTGGCTGCGCGCGGCTATGTGGACGAGCCCGTGAGTCGCTTTTCGGCGACCGACCGGATGTATCGCATTCGTTTTCGCACGCCACAAGACGCGCAGGACGCGGCCCGCAAACTGCGCGTGGACCCCATGGTCGAGTCGGTCGACCACGACGTCCCGGTAGGTCTGTTTCCCGAGGACTGGACGCCGACGGCGCCGCCGGTTGGCGCGCCTGAGTGCGCGAGCGACGACCGCTCGGGGGAGGCTGGCGCAGGTTTCCCCAACGATCCCTGTTTCAGCTACCAGTGGCACCTGCGCCAAATCGGACTGCCCGCGGCCTGGAAGCTGGGCCAAGGCCGTGGCGTGGTGGTGGCCGTCATCGATACCGGCGTCACCCGCGTCTCTGACCTAGAGGGCACGCGCTTCGTGCCGGGCTTCAACTTCGTGGCCGACAATGACAAGACCGACGACGATCATGGCCACGGCACCCATGTGGCCGGGACCATTGCCCAGGCGACCAACAACCACCGCGGGGTGGCCGGGATCGCTTTCCGCGCTGCCATAATGCCGCTCAAGGTCCTGAGCAGCCGGGGCGCGGGCTCCATGGCGGCCATCGCCCAGGCCATCCGTTTTGCTGCCGACCACGATGCCAACGTCATCAATCTGAGCCTGGGCGGACCCTTCCCGGTCACTCCCGTCCGCCGCGCTATCGAGTACGCGCATCGCAAGGGTGTGGTGGTGGTGGCAGCGGCAGGAAACGACGGCCGTGGCCGGGTCAGCTACCCCGCGCGCTACCCTGATGTCATCGCGGTGGCTGCCACCCAGTGGGACGAGACCACTACCTTTTACTCCAACTGGGGCAAGGAGATAGACATCGCTGCACCTGGCGGCAACATCCGCGTGGACCAGAACGGCGACGGCAGGCCCGATGGTATCTTGCAGAACACTATCCTGCCCGGCGCTGGGCAGAGCGGCTACCTGTGGTTCATGGGGACATCCATGGCGGCGCCCCATGTGACAGGTATTGCTGCGCTGGTGATAGGCGCTGGGGTCACGCGGCCCGACGCTGTCGAAGCCGTCTTGGTAGACACAGCCCGCAGGCCCAAGCCGGTGTCCTCGGCCAGCGGCCGCCGCACCGACGACCATTACGGCGCCGGGATCGCTGACGCCGAGGCTGCCTTGCGCAAGGCCCGCAGCGCGCGCGGGATCGCCAGCCTCGGGTTGGGCACGGCCTTGGGGCTGCTGGGCCTGGCCGGGACACGCCGACGCGAGCGACTCGGCGGCGCGCGAGCCGGGGCCTTTGCCAGCGCGCTGGTACTCGGGGCTTCCGGGCTTTTCTTTCTGCCGTCGCTGCAAACCCCGGCGTGGCTGGCCGATTCGCCCATCGGCACGGGCGCGCTGGAATCACTCGCGCTTGTCCTCGGCCCTGCCGGCCAAGGAAATCCCCTGCTGTGGAGTGCCTTGTTTCCGCTGGGTGCTGTGGCGCTGCTCTACAGCGTGCATTCGCTGCGCCCGGCCTTAGCTGGGTTAGCCTTCGGCGTGGCAGGCGGACTGCTCTTTGCTGCCTGCGCGTACCCGGCCGACGTCCGCTTCGTGCCCGACCTTTTCGACCGCGCGTGGCTCGCGGCCAACGCTTTGCTGGCCACCGGCCTGGGCGCGCTGGTGCTACGGAAATGACCTGGGCGACCGCAGGTCGCCCCTACGGAATCGCAGATCGGCCAGCGCGCCCGTGATTGCACCTGGCCATTAAAGGACTATATTTGGTCCTGGGAGGTTTCGGTCATGCGCTACTCGACCCAGGTCAGACCCATCAGCTTCCTCAAGGCCAACGCGGCCGAGGTCATGCGCCAGCTCGACCAACAGCGCGAGCCCATGGTCATCACCCAGAATGGGACGGCCAAGGCTGTGATTCAGGACGTAGCCTCCTACGAAGCCACCCAGGAGACCTTGGCCTTGCTCAAGATCCTGGCACTCGGCAATCACCAGGTCGAGCAGGGGAAGGTCGAGCCCCTGGCCCGCGTGGTCGAGCGGTTGCGTGCCCAGCGAGAACGTGGCTGATGCGCTACCAGGTCCTCGTCACGGAAGACGCGAGACGAGACGTTGAGGAAATCCACGACCACATCGCCCGCTTCGATTCACCGGCGAGAGCGGATCATGTGCTCGACAGGCTGGTCGGGGTGGCGGAAAGCCTGGCCACCTCCCCGGAACGAGGCTCTTTTCCTGATGAGCTGCTGACCCTGGGCATCCGCGAATACCGCCAGGTCTTCTTCAAGCCGTTCCGGGTGATCTACCGGGTCACTGGCCACTCCGTCTTGATCTACTTGGTCGCCGACGGTCGACGAGACATGCACACGCTGCTCGCCCGCCGGCTGCTCGCCGGGTAGGAGCGTCTTCCTTACGCTACAAACTGGTCCTGGCGCAACGCGCCCCGAAGTAGTAGATGTGGTAATCGGGGAGGTAGCTGAAGCTGCGGTCGGCCGACCGGAGGTACGAGGCGAAGTCGGTGAAGCTGCCGCCCCGGAACACCCGGTTGGAGGCGTCTGTCAGATCGGCACAATTATTGCATGCAGTTGTGTAGTTTGCGTACCAATCCACCGTCCACTCCCACACGTTGCCGGCCAGGTCGGCGTGGCCCCACTTCCCGTCGCCCTTCGGAGACTTTGAACCGACGTTCTGGGTGCTGCTGCATGATCCGCCGCAATAGACCGCGTAACTGTCATCGATTGTCGTGGATGTTGGCGGGTTCGACCAAGGATAGGCCCGCTGCTCGCTTCCNNGCCGCGTAGTTCCACTCCGCCTCGGTTGCCAACCGCCCGCCGTCCCACGCGCAGAAGGCAAACGCCTCATACCAGTCTATGCAGTTCTGCGGCCGGCTCTCGTTGCTCCCTGCCGTGTCGGTCCACGTCTGATAGCTCGAATTGCACTTCATTGCGGTTGTCAGCGCGGCCGTGTTCGCCTTCAGGTTCGTGTTCCACGCCGAGTTCCAGCCCGACCCCGCGATCAGCGGATGCACGCCCGCGCCAGCGGCAGGTGGTTTCGTCTGCGTTCCCATGCCCGCGTTCACGAACTGNNGATCTCGTACTTGTCGAGGTAGAAATCATCCACCGTTGCCGGGTAGTTCGGGTCCTTGAAATCCACGCCGTCGTAGCTCCGGTCGAATGTTCCGCCGGGTACCAGCAAGCTCTTGCAGCAGTCATCGGTCCCCGATGGCCCGCAGGTCGCCGCCAGCCCGCTACAGCTTGGTGCCGTTCCACCCCAAGTGCCCCCTTTGCCGCTGCTTCCGCCACTCGCGATCGTCCCGCCCGCTGTGGTGGTCCCACCGGCGCTGGTACTTCCGCCGGTTGTCGTAGTCCCTCCGGCATTGGCTGTCACGCCGCCAGTGCTCATGCCACCAGTCGCCGCGCCACCAGTTCCCGTGCCTCC